>DASWDH010000086.1:0-5217 GCA_036395495.1 Polyangiaceae bacterium | reverse complement strand
AAGGCGTCCGACCGAGGCGACGAACTCGAGCAGATTGTGGCGCATGCCATTCTTCAGGCGAAGGTAGACCTGCGTGATCGGCCAAGCGGCAACGCGATCTTCGCAGATCACGCGAAAGAGCCGCGGGTCGGAGGGGGCGTTGGGATCGCATTCCCAAATCCCGCCATAGGCGGCGATGAGCGTTTCGCCGAGCAGCGCTCCCCACGCCAAGATGAGCTCTTCGTCGTCGTCCGATGGATGCCAGAAAGGATCATTGGGCGCCGCGCCGGTCTGACCGCGTGTTGCGAGGCAGTAGGACTCGAGCGCCTCGACGCTCGATGGCGTCGCCGCCAGAAACCCGCTCGACGCAGCCGCGATGTCTTGGCTGAGCGGTGATGTGGCGAGGGCCGACGCGATGCGCGCCAGATCGAGAGGGGGGGGATCGGCGGTCCGCGAAGGCCGTGCGAGAACACGCAGCGGCACCGCTTCCGCTTCGGGGCGCGTCAAGGCGAGCTCGTCGTGGCTCACGGCAATTCCCGAGGCGGGGCTCGGAATCGATGAGGGAACACGGGGCGCGACGGGCATCCGCTCGGAGGAGTGGTGCCGCGAGAGGCGGTCGCTCGCCGGAGGCGCCGACGCGAGCTCCTGCGCGGCGGCGAGCCGGTCGAAAGTTTGTACGAGGGTGGGACCGGTGCCCTGCGCGAACGCGGCAGCGGCGAGCAATGGGCGCGCGCCCGCGCCCGACGGAAGTAAGACCTTGCAACCGCCATCGTCGGGCGCGATCTCGAGAACGTTCGCGTTGAGCTCGTTGATCACGACGGCCAGGAAAAATCCCGCCGCCGCCATCGTATGCGAGGTGTCCGACTTGGAAAGCTGGCGGCTCCCCGGCTGCCGGCGAAATGACAAGATCGCTTCATCGACCTGGACGAGCGAGCTGCGCGTGAGCGGAAGGGGCCGCTCGGAAATGAACGTGGTGCCCTCTGCGACCGCCTTGCCCCAATCGAGCAGCATTTCTACGATGGACTGCATCGACCGGACGCCGTAAGTCGGCGAGCGGCGGTGAACGAGATCGCGGCGCACGCGCTCGAACCATAGGTCGAGCTCGGTGCCAGGTCCGCCTACACCGGAGACCGGCCTGCCCGCGCCCGTCGGTAGGACACGCCCCCCTGTTTCGTGAATATGCGAGGTCGGAGGGTCGGTGCCGTCGTTGGCCTGTGCTTTCAGAACCTCGAATGCCCGGCCGCGCGCCGAAGAACTGGCCGATTCGAGTGCGAGCCGTGCGAACAGATCGGCGCGTGCTTCGTCGCCCGTGCGTGCGTAGAGCTCGGCGAGAAGCGCGGTAGCTTCCATCAGGTCGGGCTGCTCGCCAACGAGCTCGATGACGTCTCGCAAAAGCTCGCGATCGGCGCGAACGCGAAACGTCGAGTCGTAGAGACACACGAGGTAGCGGTACTCGGGGCGCCTGCCGATATTGGCGTGCGCGGCTTGCAAGCGCGTGGACGCGACGGCCTGTTCCTTCGCGTCGATCAGCGACTCGATGGTCTTCACCTCCGCGCTCAGTTCAATCCTGGCCAATCGTGCTCATCAATACCATGTCACTTTCGAGGTTGCAGCGCCTTTATTTGCATAGTAATGGCCACCGGCCTTGAGCAGGGGAAGGGGAAGGGGAAGGGGAAGGGGAAGGGGAAGCGCCGCTCGAATGGTGTGGGCATTCGCCCGCATCGCCAGCCCTCCTCCTACGCGCGCGAGGCGCGGCCAAAGTTGCCGGCGTGTCCCGGCTGAGGTAGGAGCCATGTCTGCTCGGGCGCATAACTCAGCGGTAGAGTGCGTCCTTCACACGGACGAAGTCGCAGGTTCAAATCCTGCTGCGCCCACCGAGTTCGGCTGCACACCTGGGAAAGTCCCCATGGACCCAAAAAAGCCAACCCCGAAGTCTCCCTCCGTCGACGAACCGAGGGCTGATCGGCGAAGGCGCGTTCTTTTGGCTGAAGACGACGAAGACATCCGGAGCGTCTTCGAGATGGTTCTCAGCGAGCATTTCGAGATCAACACCGCCGCGACCGGCGCCGAGGCTCTCTACCTAGCGGAGTCGTGGCGTCCGGACGTGATGCTGCTCGACTGGACACTTCCCGACGCCTCCGGCGAAGACGTCGTGAAAAGACTCCGCGCGATGCGCGCCGACGTTGCGGCGCTACCCATCGTCGTGGTCTCCGGGGCAAGCACGGTCAAGCTGCTGGCTGCCCGCATCGGAGCGATACCCTGTCCGAAACCGTGCGACGTCGATCAGCTCATCGCGGCCATTGAGCTCGCGCTGACGGGAAGCTAGCCATCACTTTTGGCGCTCCTGCTGCTCAAATCGTCGGCGCGCGCTTCGGCCCGCGTCCTGACGAAAGCGCGGCGATGGCTCAAGCCGCGCTTCGTCGGGAACGGCAAAGAGCGCCAGAGCCAAAGCTCAGGCGATGGCGTCTTTGATTGCCTTGATGGGACGTGCTTTCACGGCCTTGCTGGCCGGCTTCGCGGCAAACGTGGTGGGTTCCTTGGTGAAGGGGTTGATGCCTTTGCGTGCGGGCCGAGCCGGGCGCCTCACGACGACGAACTTCGCAAAACCGGGGAGCACGAACAGGCCGTTCTTCTTGAGTTCGCGATGGCCGATGTCCGTGAGCGACTCCAGGACCGACTTGACCTGTTTACGGGTGGTGCCGTCACCGACCGCCTCAGTCACCGCCTGCAGGAGGGCGCTCTTGCTCAGACTCTTTTTTCCGCTGCTCTTGGGCTTCGCCATCTGTGGATCTCCTCGTGTGAGCTGGCCGAGAATTGTGGCTCGCCAGCGTTTTCAGGCGGCACTTTACATCCAGCCGCAGGCAGAATGGTGCAGCAAAATGCGTTTCGACCCTCAAAAAGGCGCTTTTTTTTGACCTCACCCCCCTACACCCGCACGACGCTGCGCACCGAAGCCGAACCAAGCGTCCGGCCCTAGCCTGACGGACGAGCGCTCGGCCGGCGACGAAGTGAGCGTTCCCGGGTCTTTGGGGCGCCCGGTTGGACCCTGGGCCCAAGGCTTGGATCACCGCCAAAAATCCAGGGTTTTTGACGGCCCGTGCACACCCGGTTAGCCTAAAGTTGATAACCGCCGAACGGAGATTTCTTGGCCCGCTACCGCCTCAGATTCCTCCTCCAAGAGTTCGATCTTCCTCCCGGCGACACGCTCATCGGTCGGGGACCTGACTGTCGCATCACTCTGGTCGACCCGCTCGTTTCGAGGCACCACGCAAGGGTGCGCATCGAGACGGCCAGAGCCACCATCGAAGACCTCGGCAGCCGCAACGGCTCCCGCGTCAACGCGCGGCTCATCCGTGGTGCCCATCCTCTCAAAGACGGCGACCGCATCCGCATCGGCACGCAGGAGCTCGTGTTCAGCGAAATCGACTCCGTGCAGCTCGCAACCAACAAGCAGACTGGGTTTCTCTGCCATTGCTCGGGCTGCCGCCTGCCCTATCCCGAAGAGCTTGGCGCTTGCCCCAACTGCGGATCGCGGGAGGTCGAGGAAGAAAACACTCTTTCGGGTATTCTCGACGACAGAGGACGCCAGAACTGGGCGCTGCAGATGCTCATCGAGATGCTGAGAAAAGCGCTGACGCTCGGGCGCGAGAGCGACGCCGATCGCATCCTGCATCAGGCGATGACGAGCGTCGACGAGCGTCTCCGGTCTCCCGATCACATCGAGGCCTCCCAACTCGAAGCGCTCAGCCTCGAGGCGCTCAAGCTGAGCAACATACAGGGAACCGCCGCTTGGGCGAAGTGGGTGCTCGAGACCTACCGCAAGTCGGCGCGCTTGCCGCCGCGCAGCGTCGTCGAGAGTGTCTCGAGGTTGCCGGCATCGGAGTTGCTCACGTTGCGCGATCAGTTGGATGATCTCGTCGCGTGCGCACCCATCAACAAGCTCAGCCCGGGCGAGGTCGAAGGGTTGGCTCGATTGAAGACCATTCGCGCCACCCTGCACGGAGGCTAGGCGACGATGCCTTTTCGGCTGCGCCACCTGCAGCACAACTTCGAACTCAATCCAGGCGAGTTCGTCATTGGCAGGAGCGCAGAGTGCCAGCTGGCTCTGGATGACCCGCTCGTCTCGCGCAAGCACGCCATGTTGGTGGTCAGCGCCGACTCGGTTCTCATCAAGGATCTGGGCAGCCGCAACGGCGTCGTCGTCAACGGAATCAAGATCGACACATCGCGCGTGCTGCTCGACGGCGACCGAATCGTAATCGGATCGCAGGAGATGACGCTCGTCGCTTGGCAGCCCTCGAAGATGGATGAGTCGAACCTCATGTCGCGGCGGCGCACCGGAACGCAGACGCTGAGCGCGATGTTGCCAGCGCACCTGCAAGATCGGATCAGCGAAGGCGCCCCCAAGGAGACGTCGAAGAAGGTCGACTCTTTCCCGTTGCTCTCGGCCCTCGCCGACAAGGCCCTCGCCCTCGGCCGGCCGGAAGACGCGGAGAGAATTCTCGCCTCGCTCCTGCAGGAGGTGCTGAAGAACGCACAGGAAGCCACGCCGATGTCCAACGAGACCGTCGACCAAGCCGCGCAGTACGGGGTGCGTTTGGCCAATGCGACCACCAAGGGCTCGTGGGTCGACTACGTGGTTGCGCTTTATTCGGCCGTGCGACGGCCCTGTCCGGCGCCGGTCGTCGACGAGCTGCACTCGGTGTTGCGAAAGACGACCGCGATCGACCTGCCGGGTCTCAGGGCTTATGTCGACTTGCTGCGTGACGCGTCGGGGGCGTTTGGCCCGGCGGAGCGTTTTCTCTTGCAGCGGATCGAGGGGCTCGAGCGACTGGCAGCGCTGAAGTAGCTGCCGCTTGCCACGCCAAGTTCGAGGCCGCAGCGCGGGCGAGGCTTTCCCGAAGCTCCGGATCTTCGATGCGCTGGATGGCGCGGGCCAGTTCGGCGGGTAGAGGCGCGGCCGCTAGCACCGCCTTGACGGGCGGCGGTTTGCGCACGCGGGCCGACGCCTCGACCGGACCGACGCAGAAGCGCAAGCTCTCCACCTCGAAGCCGAGCGCGCGGAGTCGCGTGACGATCGTGGGTGCCACGAAAGTGAGCTCTTGGGCCCAGACCGACGTCGCAGCGCGCACCGTCAAGATCTTGCGATCGAGCCGAATGGGGCGCGCTCGGGTAGCGATGCGATCGCCTACCGCTTCCCGCCACGCATGGGGAGACAGGGGCGCCCCCTCGCGGGCG
>DASWDH010000085.1:0-7158 GCA_036395495.1 Polyangiaceae bacterium | reverse complement strand
GCCACACCGGCCGTGAGCACAGCGAAGACGACCATCGCCGTTCCACCAGCGCCGCGGCTGATGGAAAGGGTCGAGCGCATTCGCGCTCACACCCAGTCGGCCTCCAGCTCCATCGAAGTGTCGCCGCTGCGACCACCGCTCTTGATTTGCAACCGCACGTCCTTCGCGCCGGCGATCTCCAGGAACGAAATGCAGGAACCGAACACTTCGGTCCACATGTTGAGGTCCCATCCGATGCAGCCCCAGGCGCGCACCGAGACGTGGCCACGTCGCGACTCGAGAACGTCGAAGGTGCCGGTATCGTAATAGTGATTGAAGAGCCGCCCCGAGAGGCCGAGCAGCGTTTGCGGTGACACGATCTTCGCGAAGATGAACTTGTACACACTCATCATGTCGCGCTTGACGGCTTGGTAACCGATCTGGCGCGCGAGCTCGGGCCCGTCGTTCGTCGCAGTGAGGAACGCGTGGAGCGCCCCGCGGTACCAGGTGATCGGATACCAGGTCGCGGCGAGGACGAGCCCGTTGCGGTAGAGATCGCGCAGCTCCGGGTGCATGAGCTCGCGGGCGCGATCGCGTGCTTCCGTCCCGCGTAGCTCGGCGTAGCACAACTCGATGGTGCGGAAGGCGACTCCCTTCACCTGCGGTTGCCTGGCCCTTTCGCCCGTTCCCACACCGATAGTTTAGGGGACTCTCGATCCGGGCGCTACTTGGGCAACCCTCTCACACGGTAGTTTTGCGGCGGCCAAACGGAGCGGACAGGAACGGATGTCCATCCAGATTCATCGGTAGAGCCCGTTTGGTAAGTCGCCAGTTTCCCAGTTCGCTTAGTCGCAATTCTGGTCCTGGGCAGCGCTTTCCTCATAAAAGAAATAGGTGGCCGCGTAATCGATGCTCGCGATCGTGCCAATGTGATCGGCGTCGCACCCGGTGATTGGTGCGGTTCCTCCCGACGTGTCGAGTCGCTGGATGAAGCTGACCTTCACCATCCGGCCGTCATCACCTTGGTGAGAAACCGCCCGGAGCAGGAGCCAAGGGATGGCCCTGGGGTCGGCGAGGAAACCAGCCACTCGCGAGCCGACGACTTTGGTGCCGTCGTTGGCTTCCCACGTCGGCCCGGCGTAATGCGTTCCGGCGAGCTGCCCTCCGGCATTGAGCAGCTTGGCTTCGGGCGCCTTGAACGTCCAACTGTATCCGCTGGCGTTCGACGTGCAGACGTAAATCTGCACTCCGATGGCGTCGAGATAGAAGGCGAGCTTGTTGCCGTCGGGAACGGCTAGGTCGCTCGGTACCGATGGCGGACACTTCGAGGAAAGCGAGGTGCTCTGCGATGCGGTCGGCTCTTGCGAGGTGATGGTGCAGCCTGCGAGAGCTACGAGGCTGCTTAGAGCGAAGGCGGTGCGGACGAGGGTCGGAAGCTTCGAGGTGATCATGATTCCTCCATCGGTGTGTTCGAGGACACACGATTTCGTTGACGGCAATTGGGTGGGGATGCGACGTTGATGCACGCCTTGCGGCGCGGAGCATCGGGATCGATGCACCAAGTCTTCAGAGGTGGAGCCGTTGTCGCAGGCTCAGCCAATACGCAGTGGACGCTGGTTGGTTTCGAAGAATGTTGCGCAAGGCTGGGCAAGCGCTCGCGGCGAGATCGCGGTATAGTGCCGCCTCCGCAACCGAACCGCGGCGGAAAGCGAGTGCCATGCTTCGAGATTGTCGTTCGCAATTCTTGCTTGGGTTGGCCTTGGCCTCGGTCGCATGCGGGTCGGAACCTTCCGGTGGAGCACCCGCCGGCGCGGGTGGGGAGGGTGGACGGGAGGTCGACGCGCAGGGGTCTACGATGGTGGGGGCTGGTGGCGGCTCCGGCGGCGCGATGGCCGAAGCGGGCCCCGATTTCGGCGCGGGCGGCTCGAACGGTGGAGATTTGGATGCCGCGCTGGAAGGCTCGGCACCCCCGCCCGATGGGACCATGACGGGGATGGATCAAACGCCGCCACGCCCGCTGATGGTCGACCGAGCGAACCCACAACTTTACACGATCAAGTTCAAACCGAGCGAAGCCGATCCGGCTACGGTGAGCAACGACGTGACCCAAACCGCCCAGATCGATACGCGGGTCACGCCGCGAGGCAAGCTGGTCGTCACGCTCTCGGGCGTGAGCAATCCTCCCGGCCCGCTCGGAGTAGCCGCCTACGCTGCCGCGCTCGGCTTCCACGCGTTCGCGATCGCCTATACGAATGCGTACAATCCGAGTGGCCAAAACGATGCGAACATCTTCGGCAACGTGCGGCTCGAGGAGTTCGACGGGATGGACCACACCAGTGCCATTACCGTCGCGCGGCCCGACTGCGTCGAGGTCCGGGTGACCAAGGCGCTCAGCTACTTGCAAACGAAAAATGCCGCCGGCGATTGGGCCTACTACTTGAATGCGGATGGGCAAGTCCGGTGGTCGGACGTCATCTTCATCGGCCACTCGCACGGCGCGACGAGCGCTGCTTATTTCGCCAAGATTCGCAGAATCTGGCGAGCGATTTCCCTCTCGGGGCCGCGCGACACCAACCCGATCGTGGCCACCTGGCTCACGATGGCGTCGCTCACGCCGATCGATCGCTACTACGGATTTACCGGAACGATGGATCCCCAGTATCCGGATCACCTGAAAGCGATGGAGGTGATGCACTACGTTGGAGCGGTGGTCGACGTCGGGCGTGCGTCATCCCCGTACGGCAACTCGCACCGTCTCCAATACGCGGGCGATCACGGCGACAGCGCCAACTGTCAGCAGTTCGACGCCGCCTGCAAATACATGTTCGGCGCGCAGTAGCTACCCGGCGTCGTTGAATCCGGGGATGCTCGAGCGGTCGGTTCGGAAATAATCCGATCGAACTTGGCTGCGAATCGCGAATGCACCCAGTGCGGCACCGAGCGCGACGAGAATCACCGTCGGTCCGATGTGACCGATCAAACGATGGGTCACCTCGGGTGACGGGCAATGGAGCACCATCAGGAAATCCGCCCACGAGCCCGCAGCGGCACCGAGCGCTGCGCCGGTCGCAATCGGGAACGAGACACCGCTTCGGTGGTGGACGAGCGCGAACGCGACGAGCGGCGGGAGGCCGAGCAGGACGGCTGTCGTGAAGCAGCTCCAATCTGCGACTGGCACGCCGGTGGGAGCCCCGCGTGCGGCGAGCAGCATCCACCCTGCGATGGCGAGCGGCGTGGCGATCGTCGTCGCCGTGAGCCAAATACGAGACCGCCCGAGCATCGACCCACCTCTCGCGCAAGCGGCCCATGTCGCAGTGAGCGCAATCGTCCCCCGGCCGAGCGCCGTGCTGATCACGAGCTCCAAGGGCCTAGGTCCCAGGTTGACGCCTCCGACGGCGAGAAAGACATTGGCGGCCACGAGCCCCGCGGTGAGCAAGAGCAGGGCTTTGTCCAGCGTAACTGCCGTCCGGGTGGGAGAGCTCTCCTTCTGAGCTGCGGCGAGAATCCGATCCTTCATGGCGGGCGGTATGGCGTTTCGCTTCTTCACTGGGAGCTCCTTTCGAACATCGGCCCCAAGGCCTCTCGCAGGGCTTGATACGTTCGGTGGGCGCGCAACTTGACCGCCGCCACCGTGGTGCCCAACACTTGCGCTGCCTCGGCGAGCGTTAGCCCCTCGGTCTTGATGAGCTCGAAGGCCTCGCGATGGGCATCGGGCAGCCGCGAAAGCTCGCGCTCGATCGACAGCGCCAATTGCTTGGAATGCACGACCTCGTCTTGTGCCATCGCGGTGGAAACCGGCGGCGGCGCTCCCGCCTCTTCTCGCAGCTCGAGCGAGACTTCACGCCCCGATCGTCGCACGTTGTCGATGAGAAGCCGGCGCGCGATGGCGAATGCCCAGGGAACGACATTGGCGCCAGGAATGAATCTTCCGCGAGCACAGTGCATCTGCAAAAACGTTTGCTGCACGAGGTCCTCGGCCCGCGCGTTGTTCTTCGTCTGCCGAAGGAGATACCCGAAGAGCCGGGGCGCGAGTGAATCGTACAGTTCCGAGAATGCACGGTCGTCTCCCTGCGCGTAGCGATCCATGGCTCTGTTGGCCGGGGCATCGGTACACGCTTCGGGTTCCGAGAGAGGACGAGCGAGCGAAGCGACGTGGGCTTTGCGAATCATGGCACCTTGGGTGGATGGGTCGATACCGGCTAAAGGCGCGCGGCGGCGACGCGGTTCGCTCGCCCGGAAGACGAGCATTCAATCGGCGTTGCGGCTATGGCGAAGCCGCTGCTGGTCGGCACCAGGTAAACGACCGCGCCACGCCCGTCCGCGGTGATCGCGGGGCGCGCCCATCCGGACTCGGCACCCGCAGACACACGCAAAGCCGGTCCGACCGCGCGGCCGTGCGATTCGATCGTGACCGCCCGCACCTGGCGGCCCCACACCGGGCCCTCGGTCCAAACGAGTAGAAAATGATTGGCATCGACCGCGGCGAGAGCCGGCTGAATGGCGTCCGCATCGGCGTTCTCCATGGGGATCGCGAGATCCATGGGTGTGGCGTGGCCGCATTGCGCGACCGATGCTCCGCCGAGCGACCAACGATCGCTGCCATTGCGTTGCTCGCTCCAGACGACGAGAACGTCTTCGCCGCTCTCCGCCAGCACGGGCGCGCGAAGCTCTGCGCGCGTTGCGATCCGATGCAGGGGGCCCAGCGGATTCTTGTCGGCATCGACTCGTCCCAGCCAGATCGACTCGCCTTCACGGAAAGCGATCGCGTACCCGCCGCCGCGGAGAGCAATCCCGCGCAATTCGCGAACGGCCCCCTGCGAGAAATGCCACAGCGTGTGCGGCAGCTCCGATGCGCACGCCGCCCATGCGATCTCTCCATCCGTGGTTCCAACGACGAAAGACTCTCTTGCCGATATCGTGACTGCGCCTTTCAGAGTATTGGCTTTGCACTCGGCATCAATCGCTGCATCGATCGCATCTCCTTCTCGATGGATCGGGGTGATGTGGCGGATGGGATCAGCGGTGTGGCGGGAAAAGCGCTCCGTCGCCACTCCCGACGACGGATCCATGGTCATCGCTACGGCGTCGAAAGGCGTCCGGCTGAAACCGAGCGCGATCCCGGTCGCCGTGGTGACCACCTCGATGCCCGGTCGCACTTGAGCTTTCGGCGCGATCGTGCGCATTTCTCCGCTGACGAAGCACGCGGGCGCACCCCCTGGAACGGCAGCCTCGTTGCGCGCTTCCGCGTTCGGGCGCAACGCGCCACCTTGATCGAGGGTCGTTGCGCAGCCCGTAGTCAAGGCCAACATTGCAGGAAACATGAAACGTACAATCTTCATCGCGGCGCTCCGAAATCCGGGTAGACGAGGTCCATCGCGCGTTCGTTCGCGCGGTGACGCAGGTTGACGGTTGGACCCGATGGCTATCGAGTCCATCTTCTCCGGCGCCGCCCACCCGCGGCGTAACGTCCGGGTTTAACCTTCGTATCCGGGCATACGCGGCAGGCGCAATTTAGTTTCGCACCTCTTTTGCAATGTCGTCAGAACGAGATGTCGTCAATGACGGCATCGATCCCACACCGACCGTGCCTATTTTCTCGGAGGCAAAAGCACCTTGCCGAACCAGAGACCTGCCAGCGCGAGCAGAGCGATTGGCAAGATATGCCCAATCAAGAAATGCGGCACGTAGCCGACGGGACACCACATGTCGACGAACAACGCCACACAGAGGCCCACACTCGCGCCGGCGCTCAAGCCCGCCAGACGCGGGTGGGTCGGGTCGGTACCTCGGCGCGCAAAGAGAAGCGCGACGAGCGGCAACACACCCATGAGCAAGCTGAGATTCAGGCATCGAAAACCGATGCGACCTGGCCACGGATCGAGTCCCCCCGGATATTGAGAGCTCCACACGACCTTCCAAAACAGGAGCGCCAGCGGCGTAACCAGCGCGGTGACGCAGAGCGCCAGGCTCGAGCGACCGAGCATCGATCGGCGCCGGCCGAGCGCCATCCATGTTCCGACGCCGGCGATGAGGGCGGTGCCGAGCGACGTTCCGACGATGAGCGAGGTCGGGCGGCCGGTCATCCGAATGCCCCCGCGCACCAGGAAAATGACGAGGCCAATCGCAATCGACCCTGCGACGAGAAGCGAAGCCCGAAACATCTCCGTGCGTCGGGTCGGCGCCGGTTTCTGCTCGATCTGCTTGAGCAGTCGCGCCTTGAGGTCGCTCGGAAGCTCCACTTCCTTCATACATCCTCCATTTCGAAGACATGCCCGAGCGCGGCTCGCAGGGCGGTGTAGGTGCGGTGGGCGCGAAGCTTGATCGCGGTTACGGTCGTTCCGAGCACGTCGGCCGCTTCGGCGTGGGTGAGCCCTTCGTGCTTGACGAGCTCGAATGCGGCGCGCTGCCCTTCCGGCAAGCGATCGAGCTCGCGACGAATCATCGCTGCGAGTTGCCTCGAATGGACTTGTTCGTCCGCGGGCCGACCGGGGGCGACTGCGTTCTCGAAGCCATCGCCGTCTCGACCGTCTTCGGACTGCAGCCCCTCGAGTCGGTTTCTGCGCATCTCGTCGATGAGCAGGCGGCGCGCTATCGCAAATGCCCACGGCGTTACCGCCGCGCCGCGGACGAATCGGCCTCGGGCGCAGTGGATCCGAAGCATGGTTTGCTGCACGATATCCTCGGTCCGAGAAGGATTGCGCGTCTGTCGCAGCAGAAATCCGTAGAGCCTCGGCGCGAGCAAGTCGTAAAGAGCGGAGAAAGCCTGAGCATCGCCCGACGCGTAACGATCCATCGCGGCGTCTGCCACGGCATCCGAAGATCGATCGCCCATCACGAGCTCTGCACCCATCATCGAAGTTATCATGGACATGCACGAGTCGGACACCCACTCGCACGGCATCCAACCCACCCCCCGTGCGTCAGCGACCGCATCGCACCCGAAATCCGGGAAGTTCACGGGCTTACCTTTCCGCACGCGACGACAGGGCGCGACACCGCTCGTCGCATCCAAGCGAATACGCACGAGTCGGGATTTGGTTTGGGTGCAGTTCCCGATTTGACGGCAAAGAACAAAGCAAAATCGATCACTTGCGAGGTGTAGGTTGAACTTCGGGGCTCTCTCACGGCAAATATCCAATTGCGAGTTGAGATATTTGAAGGAGGAGCCCCGATGGAACG
>DASWDH010000084.1:0-7976 GCA_036395495.1 Polyangiaceae bacterium | reverse complement strand
GTAGACGAAGTCGACGAGGTACGTCGTGTCGGTCGGATCGGGATCCCAGTCCCACTCGAGATAGCGGAGGGCGCGCCCCTCGCCATCGATGCCCCCGTGCTGGGTGGCCGGCCCGAAAGGTTTCGCGCACGCTGTCGGGAACAAAGAGAGCGACGCCGCCCGGGCGGCAGTGCAGGAATGCGGTCCGTATTGCCTGGCTCAAGTCTTCTTCGGTCGTCATGTAGACGACGGCGTGATGGACGAAGTTTATTGTTTCGCATCCAATTGCCAAGGAGATCGGGTAGCCTCGGCAGTGTCGTGACCCGAGAACCAGTCCCAGCCGAACACAGCGTCCTCGACGACTTGCCTTTCGCGATTTGGATCGCGAGCGCTCCGACCGGGAATGTGGTCTATGCGAACCCGGGCTTCCGGACGTTGGTCGGAGCAGAAGACGGCGAGCTCGACCCCGTCGTTTTCTACGATCGTGAAGGAAAGGTGTACGCGGCGGACGGCCTCCCCTTCAATCGCGCAATCGCCTGCGGAAGGCCGGTCGTCATCGACGATCTGGTGATCCATCATCGGGACGGCAGCCGGGCGTGGCTCCGCGCGTTCGCCAATCCCGTGCGTGACGGACAGGGCGAGGTGAGCCAGGTCGTCGTCGCCTTCACCGACATCACGGCGGAGGTGCAGGCGGTCGTAGCGCGCGCGCAAGTCGAAAAACATCTGGCCGTTGCCATCCATCACGCTCCGGTCCTGCTGTTCATGGTGGATCGAGACGGCGTCTTGACCGCCGCCGACGGGGAGCTTCTCGAGCGGCTCGAGCGAGGACGCCGGGGCATGGTCGGACAGTCTCTTTTCGAGACCTACAAGAACCATCCTACGGTTCCGAATAACCTCCGACGCGCGCTCGCCGGCGAAACCGTTTCGTACTCGGTCGATGTGCAGAATCTGAGTTTGGACGTGTGGCTCGGTCCAGTGCGCGATGCCGCCGGCGAGCTCGCAGGCGCGATCGGGGTGTGCACCGACGTGACCGAAGCCCGGCGTCTGCAGGCTGGTGTCGTCCAGGACGATCGCATCCGTGCGATGGGCACCGTGGCGGCGAGCGTCGCGCACGAGATCAACAACCCCCTCACGTACGTCACGTGTGGTCTCGAGGCGGTGGGGCTCGAGATCCAACGCCTGGCGGCCGATATCGGCGACCTCCAGTCTGCGAAAACGGACGCCTCCGCGGTGCAAGTCGCGCTCGCCGGAGTCGAACGGCTCCGCGAGGCGCTCGTGCCCGTTCTCATTGGGACCGACCGCATCCGGCAAGTGACCCAGGACTTGAGGACATTCACTCGACGCGACGACGAGTTTCTCACGCCCGTCGACCTCGCCAGCGCGGTGCGCTCGGCGTTGAAGCTGGTGCGAAAGGAGATCGAAGCGCGCGCGCGCCTCGTGCGGGAGATCGGCGCGACGCCGCTCGTGCTGATGAACGAGGCACGATTGTCGCAGATCTTGGTCAACCTGCTCACGAATGCGTGGCAGGCGATCCCGACGCCCGATCCCGCGAAACACGTCATCGGAGTGCGCACTGCCACCGAAGATGGCCGGGCGCTCCTCGAAGTCTGGGACAGCGGACCGGGCGTCCCGCCGGAGCACCGTGAGCAGATCTTCGAGCCCTACGTCACAACCAAAGCCGCCGGCATGGGAACCGGTCTCGGCCTTTTCGTTTGCCGGAAAATCGTTCGTTCCGCACACGGCCAAATTACCGTGCACGACGGACCGTGCGGCGGCGCACTCTTTCGCGTCGTTTTGCCGTCCACCCAACCCGTCGACGCCTGGGGGACCACGACCGAAAAACGACTCGATTCTCAGCCCCGGCGTCCCCGAATCCTCATCATCGACGACGACGCAATGGTCGCCGGCGCGCTCGCTTCGCAGGTCGCCGGCGATCGGTTCGATGTCCGCACCGTGCTCGACGGCCGGCAGGGCCTCGACATTCTCCTCGGCGACGACCGCCTCGCCCTCGCCTACTGCGACGTGATGATGCAAGACTTCACCGGCATCGATCTCTACGAAGCGCTCCAGAAGCAATCGCCCGAGCGCCTATCCAAGGTCGTCTTCATGACAGGCGGCGCCTATACCGGTCGATCACAAGTATTGTTCGAGCAGTGCCCCGACGCCTGCGTACACAAGCCGTTCGACATCCTCGCGGATGCCCGCCGGCGTATCGGCTGATCGTGGGAGCAAGCACAGACGGTTCGATAAAAGAGTGAGCCGCGGGTCACGTTTGCAATCGCAGGATTGATCGACTCGAGCACTGATTCTGCTGACGGATCTCGTGCCGAATCGTTACGGGCTCCGCCTGCTTTGTCGACGCCCCGAACGCGCGGGCGCGCCCCTCGATCGTAGCCCGCGTGGAACTTCACCGGAGGGGGGCTGGGATGTCGGGATAGGTTGACCGCGCTCCCCCGTTGGGATGTCGAGGGACTCGACGTTGTCCGAGTCGCCCGTCTCCTCCACGGATGATTCGTCGACCGGATTGCCCTCGGTATCGATCTCGAGGAACGGGCCGCCGAGCTCCGACGTATCCAGGTCACTTGCGCTTTCGATTTCGCTGATGTCCTCACCGGTGGTCACCGATTGCAAATAGCTGCGCCCGAACTCTTCGGCGAAATCCGCACCTGCGTCGCCTGCGTCCGGGTCCGCTCGAAAGGACACGCTCGCTTCTTCCTGCGGCCCCAAGCGTTGCTCGGTGATCTCGTCGTCGGGCGCGTGAATCACGTCGTGCATATCGCGTCGCGCCGCCCCCTCCGCTCCGCTGATCTCTAGCACGTCGGAGCCCACCCAGGGAAAGCTCGCCGCCGGTGGTTCGTCGGGAACTTTGGCGCGCACCGGACGCGGCGGTTCGCTGGAAGGAAGGATCTCGGTCAGCGCTTTCCCAACGCTCGTCCGGTCGTTGTCTTGGGTACCCGATGCCTTCGAACGATCGCTCGTCGGCACGCGCGAACGGTTGCTGCGTTTTTTGTGTGCCATGCACGTCCGTTCATGGGGTGCCCTCGGCGTTTGCGCTAGTCCCCGCGTGCCCGGTCCTCGGTACCAGAGGTTCGCGTGCCGGCTTTGCCTCTCAACGGGACCGAACGGATGCCTTCTGGGCTTGTCTCTGCGGCGACGCACTTCGACGCTTCTGCCTTCTTTCGAGGTTGCTCTCCGGCTTCATGCGGTTTTCGCCCCTGCGAGTCGACTTGCGAGTCGGACGCCCGGACGAACTCGAATCCTCGAGCGCGAAGCTGGCCTTGCGTGCTGCGTGCGCAGCACGGTTGCGCGCCGCCGTTGAGCTTCCCCCCTTTCGCCGCAGAGTGGCATTGGTTTGGGGCCGCGAGGTTTCGACCACGAGCCCGGGGGCCGGCATATAGCCGGATCGCGTCGGTCGTCTCGGCCGAGTGCGCTGCGCGAGCGCCTTGAACTGGTCACTCCTAGTCGCCATGTGCCCTCGTGTTGGTTCAGCCAATGAGCGATTGCCCGAAATGGAACAGCTTTCCCTCGATCATATGGGTCGAGTGGCCGTCCGCTCGCAAGCCCCCTTTGGGCACCGCACGCGGCGAGAGCGTACCTCTGCCGATCGTCCCTCCGTTGTCGACCGGGCGAGCGCAGTCGACATCATCGATCATCGGACCGATTTTCGCCGGGCCTCAGGCGCACTCATGTGTTCGAGACGACATCCGCCGTTCCACCAAGGCCGGGGAGAGGACATCATGGGCGCCATGCATTCCATCAAGTCGGCGATCGGCAAAGCCTTGCGGCCGGCGCGCAGCAGCGACAGCCACCTGGCCATTCACAAGCTCGGGGCGACGCCTCGTCTGTCTTTTTCGAGCTCCGCCTTCCCGCAAGGAGGTCCGATCCCGCGGCGGTACGCCAAGGACGGCGAGAACTTCTCGCCGCCTCTGTCCTGGGGCGAGCTGCCGGCGGGAACTTTGGCGCTCGCTCTCCTATGCGAAGATCCGGACGCCCCGATGCCGCAACCATTCGTGCACTGGGTGGTTTGCTGCGTTCCGCCGACCACGACTCACGTCTCGGAGGGCGTTTCCGAATTGACGCCTCGCTTCGTGCAGGGAAAGAACTCCTTCGGCAGCCGCCGTTACGACGGACCCGCACCGCCTCCGGGCCACGGCGTTCACCACTATCACTTTCAGCTCTTCGCGCTCGACCGCGAGCTCACTTTGGGCGATACGCCCGATCGCGGTGATCTCGTCGACGCGATGAGGGGACACGTGATCGCAGCCGGCGACGTCGTGGGGACCTACGAACGCTGAGCGTTGCTTCATTCCGTCGAGGGCTCACGAAGCTTCGTCGCCGCAATGAACACCGTCTTCGCGTTGACGAAAGCCCGGATGCCGTGCGCCGCGAGCTCGCGACCGTAGCCGCTGTGTTTGACGCCACCGAACGGGAGCCGCGGATCGGAAGCCACCATCGCGTTCACGAACGTCTGCCCCGCTTCGAGCTCGTCGATGAACCGCCGCTGTTCGCGCTCATCGGCGGTCCACACGCTGCTGCCGAGGCCGAAGCGGCTGCGGTTGGCGAGCGCGATCGCCGCATCGATATCGTCGACTCGAAAAAGGAGCGCCACGGGGCCGAATACCTCTTCGTGAAAGGCCGGCGCGTTTTCGCGAATGCCGCCGAGCACGCCCGGACGAAACCACCAGCCGGGCTGCTCGATTTTGGTGCCTCCGGTCAAACGCCGGGCGCCCGCCGCCACCGAGCGCTCGACTTGCGAAGCGACATCGTCGCGCACCGACCGTAGGGCGAGGGGGCCAATCTCGGTGTCGTCCTCCATCGGATCGCCCACACGAAGCGCTTCGAAGGCCGCGACCATGCGCTCTTCGAACGCGGCGTAAACATCACGATGGATGATGAAGCGCTTGGCATTGATACACGATTGCCCGTTGTTAAGAATGCGCGCGCCGACACCGGTTTTCACGGCGGCGTCGAGATCGGCCGAGGGCATGACGATGAATGGATCGCTGCCCCCGAGCTCGAGAACCGTCGGTTTGATGAGCTTACCGGCCTGCGACGCCACGGCGGCACCGGCCGGCTCGCTTCCCGTCAGCGTCGCGGCAACGACTCGCTCGTCTTCGAGCACCCGGGGCACCGCTTCCGAGCCGATCAAAAGCGTTTGGAACGCTCCTTCGGGAAATCCTCCGCGCTTCAATAGGTCCTCGATGGCCAGCGCGCACTCCGGCACGTTCGAGGCATGCTTCAGGAGCGCGGTATTGCCGGCCATGAGCGCGGGCGCGGCGAATCGAAACACCTGCCAAAAAGGAAAGTTCCAGGGCATGACCGCGAGCACCGGGCCGAGCGGGAGGTAATGCACGTAGCTCGCCGCGGCTTCGGTCTTCACCCGTTCGTCGGCGAGATACGACTCGGCGTGTTCGGCGTAATGACGGCAGGCGAGCGCGCATTTTTCTGCTTCGGCCACGGCCGACCGGAGCGTCTTGCCCATCTCCTGGGTCATGATCCGGCCGAACGCCTGCTTCTCGGCCTCCAAGAGCTCGGCCACGCGGACGAGCGCCGCCGCGCGTTCGGCGAACGTCGTACGCCGCCATTTCGCGAACGCGCGGACCGAAAGATCGAGCTTCCGATCGATCGCCGTTTCATCGAGCGCCGAGAAGGATCGGCGCGCTTCACCGGTGCGAGGATCGATGCTTGCGATACCCATGGGCCTGAAGATACGTCGGCCCGGCGTGGAATGGCACGGCTTTCGATGCTGATCTCGGAGGCTCAGCCTCCGTCCGCGTCGAGGTCCGAAAACCGCGAGCCGCCGAGGTCGGGGAGAGCTAAAGTTCCAGCCATCGAACGTGCTGGATCCCAAGGTTTGCTATAGGGCGCTTCGCACGCGCGACGAGCGCTTCGATGGTCGAATCTTCGTCGGCGTGACGTCGACGGGGATCTATTGCCGGCCGGTGTGCCCGGCGGCCCGGGCGAAATTCGAAAACTGTCGGTTTTTTCCGTCGGCCGCAGCGGCGCAGGAGGCGGGTTTCCGTCCCTGTCTACGGTGCCGGCCCGAAACGGCACCCGACGTCGGTTCGTGGCTCGGCACATCGAACACGGTATTGCGCGGGCTAGCGCTCATCGCCGACGGTGAGCTCGATGGCGACGAGGCCAGCGTCGACGACCTCGGGGAACGGCTTGGAGTGGGCGCGCGGCAGCTTCGCCGGCTTTTCCAACAGCATCTCGGGGCGTCGCCGATCGCCGTTGCCCAGACCCGCCGCGTGCTGTTCGCAAAGCAGCTCATCCACGAAACGCGCTTACCGATGGCCGAGATCGCCATGGCCGCGGGCTTCGGTAGCGTGCGCCGCTTCAACGAGACATTTCAGAAACTCTTCGGCCGGCCGCCCGGTGCACTGCGACGCAAGACGATCACGTCCGTTCCTCGAGGCGGAGGGGCCGAAACCGGCGTGACCGTTCACTTGCGGTACCGAGCTCCCTACGACTGGCCGGCCATGTTGGCTCACCTGCAGGCGCGGGCGATCGAGGGAGTCGAGCAAATCGATGGCAGCCTCTATCGGCGGACGATCCTGCACGATGGAAGGACGGGCACCGTCGAGATCGTCCATGTACCAGACGTCCAGAGCCTCGCTGCAACGATCCGTTTTCCTTGCATCCGTGCACTGCCGGTCATCGTGGGACGCATCCGCCGCGTCTTCGATGTCGCGGCCGACGTCGCGACGATCGGCGCGCATCTCGGGCGCGACCCTCTGCTTGCGCCCTTCGTCGCCGCTCGCCCGGGTTTGCGCGTGCCCGGCGGATGGGATGGCTTCGAGGTCGCCGTGCGCGCGGTCCTCGGCCAACAGGTCGCCGTCGATCTCGGCCGCCAGCTGGCGCGGCGACTTGCACATCTTTGCGGCAGCGCGCTGTCGCCGGATCCGCCGATCGGCGATCCGCTGTTTTTGGTTTTCCCGACGCCGGCGCAAGTAGCCAAGGCGGATCTGTCGGCGCTTCGAATTCCCGATGCGCGAAGGCAAACGCTCGCCGCTCTGGCACGAGCCGCGATGGCCGATCCACTCTTGTTTCAGCGGCTCGATACCATCGAGCACACCGTGCGAAGGCTCAGCGCGATCCGCGGGATCGGCGAATGGACGGCGCACTACATTGCCCTGCGTGCGCTGCGCGATCCAGATGCGTTCCCCGCTAGCGACATTGGTCTCTTGCGCGGCGCCGCCCAGCCCAACGGCGCGAGACCGACTTCCGCGGAGCTTCAGGCGCGCGCGCATCGCTGGCGACCGTGGCGCGCTTACGCTGCGCAGCATCTTTGGGCAGCCGACGCACGAACGCCATGAGAAAGAAACGCGTCATGACCGAAAGACGTCGCCTCCTCTTCGACCAGCTGAATACGCCGATCGGTCGCCTCGCCCTTCTGGCAGACGAAAACGGGCAGCTCCGCGCGGTCGGATGGACCGAGGGGCACGTTCGCATGCAGGAGCAGCTTGCTCGGCGGTCTCGGGATCGAGATCTGCCGCTCGTTCCGGCCACCAATCCGGGCGGACTCACCGCCCGCCTAATCGCATATTTCGAGGGCGACTTGGCGGCAATCGATGGCTTGTCGGTCGCAATCGCCGGCACCGATTTCCAGCGCGCGGTCTGGCGGGTCCTTCGGGAAATACCCTGCGGCGAGACCTGTTCGTACCGCGAGCTCGCGCGCCGAGTCGGCAAACCGGCCGCCGTCCGCGCGGTCGGCGCCGCGAACCGCAGCAACCCCGTCGCCATCGTCGTGCCCTGCCATCGGGTCATCGGCGCGAACGGCTCGCTCACCGGCTACGGCGGCGGATTGGACCGCAAGCGCTGGCTTCTCGCCCACGAGCAGCGCACCGCCGCGATTTAGCATTACTGCCGCAGACTTCTCGCTACCAGATCGATCATCGGAGCGACTTCTGCGGCCACTCAAACTGACCGGACAGGCAGATTCTCGGTTCGGCGAAGCGTGGCTGGCCGGGCCTTGCGGCTGGTTTTTTTCGAAT
>DASWDH010000083.1:0-3574 GCA_036395495.1 Polyangiaceae bacterium | reverse complement strand
CCCTTTCAGCATGTCGCCGAGACGACCGCCCCCCTCGAGACGCCGGCGCAAGCTCTCCAGCGTGCACCCGTCGACGGCGAGATCCTCCCATTGCGCATAAGTGAACCGGAAGTAGTTGCGAGAGAGACAAGCTGCGGCTTTGCCGCTCTTGACGATGAGCCGGGCGAGGTCCAGGGGGCCATTCGAGGCAGCGTCGTCGCCGCTCGTGATCTGCGGAACGGATTGAGTATCGACCGGCTTCTTTCCGATTTCGTTGCCACTCGCATCGAACAAGCGCTGGTCGGTCCGGAACCGGCCGAGCGCATCGAAGTCTTCGGTGGCAAAGCCGAGCGGGTTGATCGCGCCCTGGTGACAGCTCGCGCACACGGTGCCGTTCTTCTGGGTCAACTCTTCTACGACCTGTCGCGTGGTCATGTCGGCAGAGAGCTGGGGAGCGATGGCGTTGGCACCCGGTGGCGGCGGCGGAATGTCATCGCAGAGAACGTCACGCCGAATGAAAACGCCTTTCATGATGGGCCGGGTGTTGGCCGAGCCGGAAGCGAGAAACAACGCTCTCGTCAAAAGGCCGGGCCTCTCGCCGGGGCGAAACGAAGGGGGCGGCGAAGCGCCGTCCCACGGCGCGAGCCCGTAGATTCGTGCCAGGGACGCTCCCTTGTTCAGCGAGACGTCGGTGGTCAAGAGCTCGTCGACGGACCCCGGCTGGGTCCATATGTAATGGTCGACGAGATCGAGCACGTCCTCGATCATCTGTTGGCGTAGCTCGGGGCCCGGCAGATTGGAGCCAGCAAACGCGCGGTAAACGGGATCTTGGCCGTGGGCATCGAGCGGTGCCAGGTCGTCCACCTTCAGCCAATCGGCGACGAATCGAGCGAGTGTCGGCCGCGTCCGCGGATCGTGGTAAACGCGGTCCACCTCCCGGGCATACACGTCGGGTTGCAGCAGGCTGCCGTCGGACGCCGCTTTCCACAATGGCTCGTCGGGCATGGTGTCCCAGAACTGATAAGAAAGACGCGAGGCCAGCTCGAAGCTCGAGAGCTCGTACACGCCGGGCTGTCCGCTCACTTCCGACGCGCCGTGCTCCACGAAGTAAAGAAATTGAGGCGAGTTGAGCATCACCCCCACGACGTCGGCGTAGGCGCGCGGATCGGGCGCCGCGCTCGCGCCGTAAACCGCTCGGTAGAAGGTAACCTCGCTCGGTTCGAGCGGGCACCGCAATGCCTTCGCGCCAAAGCGACGAATGAACTGATCGACGCAGTCGCCATCGTTGTTGGGGTCGGAGTCGGTCGCACAGCTGCCCGCGAGTGTGCCGAGACGAGCCGCGAGGGCCGTGCCCATGGCAACTCCCGCCGCGTAAAACCGATCGACGTGCTCTTGTTGGAGCGTCTGGTCGAGCCGGCGATAGCTGCCGTGGAGATCTTGCGGCACCGCCTCGCGGCGATCGTCAGGTAAACCGCGAAGCGCTTCGCCGATGGCGTCGATGACCTGCGACCCGAGTGCCGCGTCGCCGAGTGCCCAGGCGGCGAGCGATGCGAGCGTGTTCCTGTACTGGGTCGTGGTGAGCCGGCGCAGCGTCGCCTCGCGCGGTGCCGTGCTGGCGTCGCACGCGAACGACACAGGAGCATCGATCTGGGATCCCGTCCCTCCAGCGGCGACGCTCGAGCCGGGCGGACGTCCCGATGAAGCGGCGCTGCCCTCGGGATCGTCGATCTGGCCGGCGCACCCGGCGAGAATGAGCGCCGATGCGGTCAATGCGACGATCCATCGGGCGAATGCGAATGGGTTTCTCGACATGCACAGTTTTTCGCTGAACGACTCCGCTTGCGGTCGTAGGTACGACGAGCGGCGGATTTCGGCTCAGCGAAAGCGCAGATCGTTGCCGGCTTACATGTCGGCAGACACCCTACTAACCGGAGACGCTCTGCAAATGACGCTCGGCCGCGGCAAGCCTGCGCTTCACCGTCGCAACGGAGCGATTCATCCGCTGGGCCGTTTCTTCGAGGCCCAGTCCTTCCACCCGTCGCAACATGAGGGCGCGGTGTTCTTCGACGGGCAACACGTCGAGATGCGAGTAAAGGGCGCGAAGCTCGGTCGCGACGTCGGGAGGTGCGGTCGGAGCGATGAACGCGTCGGCGTCGACGGGATCCGGGCGTGCGAGGCCGAGCTTCGTGCGCATCCGCTCGTGCCGGCGCATCTTGTTGGCGGTGCGGACCACGATCGAACCCAACCATCGAGCGAACGATTGAGGCTCATTGAGCGTATCGAGCGACCTCAACGCGAGCATGAAGCTCTCTTGCACGAGGTCGTCGACTGCAACCGAGCGGCCGGTCAGTCGCAAGGCGAGCCCATACACCATCTTCCGATAGCGGCGAAACAGTCTCTCGCTAGCCCACGCTTCGCCCGCACGAGCAGAAGTGACGAGCACCGCGTCGCTAGGTCGTTCAGCAGTCACCAGCATTACGTAGCTCATCGGCCGCTGGATCGCCCATGCTTTCGCCCGCACCGGCAGGCGGCCGAGCGGACTCACTCGATAAGGATGAGCCCGCGCTTCTTGCCGGAAGTCCGGTCGATCGTGTTCATCGCTTCGTACAGTCGGTCGGCCTTCACCAGCCACGGGCCGTACTTCTTGTTCACATCGAGCACGAACACCACGCGAACCGCCGATGAAGCTCGACCAGCCCTTGCCACTCTGCCGGAACCGCGACTGCGAACGCGCCGCTGCGTAGCGCGTCGGGGTTGGCCCTCACCTTGGACCGGAGCTCCTCGACGTCGAGATCGATGGGGGCACGCTCGCGAAAATCGAGCATCACGTCGGCTTCCGCCATCGGATCATGAATGAGCGCGAATCCTCCGCCGCCCAGTCCAGAGTTGCCCGGCTCGACGACCGAAAGCATGAGTGCCGCGGCGATCGCTGCGTCCGCCGCATTCCCGCCGTCGGTGAGTACGTCCGCTGCCGCCCGGGTGGCGAGAGTCTGACTGGTGGCTATGGCAGAATTCGTCGCCACACCACGCGACGGAGCCGCGACAGGCGGATCTCCGCAGCGATTACGCCACGGAAGATCTTTGATGTACCAAGCAAAGCACCCAAGAACGAGAAGAAGGCTGCCGACGCCTATGCCGATCCGAAGGAGCCACTTTCGCATCAGCCTTTACCTATAGCGGACGCTTGCTCATTCCTTCCAATAATCGACGTCGGCATGCAGCGTGATCTCGTGGCCGACCATCGTCAGGATTTGCCACGGTATGGGGCTCCTCTCGAGGACGAATCGGAAATCGTGGGGTTTCGCGTACCAGTCTTGCGCGATGAGCGTGTGATCCTGAATCGGCCGATCGTGCGCATCGCTGAGCAGGAACATACGGTCGAGCGGCGTGATTTCTCGGCGAGGACGCAACAGGTACGAAGGGGGCTCGGCACTCGTGAAGACATGGACAGGGTTCAGACTCGGGTTTCGCCCTTTCGTGGGCAATGTACGGAGCCGGGACCGCGTGATCGAATGATAGGGTGAGCAGAAAGTAGACGGGCACGTCCGCTCGGTGAGAGGTTGAGTTTGCGTGACAACAACCCTGCACCGGAGCG
>DASWDH010000082.1:0-9280 GCA_036395495.1 Polyangiaceae bacterium | reverse complement strand
GCGGTGCCGGTCGTAGCGCCGGAACTCGTGCCCGATCCTACGGTCCCGCTGCTCGATCCCGTTCCGCTGGTGCCGCCCGTGCCTGCCTCCATGAGGTCGCTTTGGTCATCGCCCGTTTGACAGGAAGCGGAGCAAACCAGGCCAACAACCACGAGCCAAGAGGACAGAGTCGATTGCGAATTCTGCATGCTCGATCCACACCTTTTGAAGAGAAGGCCCGGTTCTCCAACGGGTCACGAGCTTGGCCAGCAAGTTCGCTCACGTTGCATCGGGCAGCTGCGCGCTCCGGGCGTCATGCAAGACACGCTCCTCATTCGAACCCCACAGAGCCGACCGTGCGACGTCGCGCCGCTGGACGATATTCGGCGGCATTGGAATGTTGTGTCTCTGGTGGAGATCGAAGCTCTTGACCCCGCGAAGCGAAAAAGGCCAACGTCGTCGTCATGCAACGCACTTCGATTTTCTTGATGGCTACGCTGGTCGTTGGCTGCGGCGCTACGCCGCAAGCGACACCCGCTGCGACGATGGCGACATCACCGCCGGCCGGGGGCCCAGCTGGTAGCGAGTCGGTTGCGCCACCGCGCGACGACGGGCGATTGCCACCCGGCGTACATCCGATGCGCTACGCGCTCGATTTCAACATCGATCCGTCGAAGAAGACTTTCGTCGGCCGCGCACGCATTGCCGTCACGATCGAAAAACCCACGCGCGCGATCGTCATGCACGGACGGACCATGCAGCTCACACGCGCCACGCTGCACGGCGCCCGCGGCGATCTGTCGGCAAAACCGGCGTTACGTCGGGCGGCACGCTCCAAAGAGGAGCCGGAAGAGCTGGTGCTCGCGTTCGATCGGGAGCTCGAGCCGGGCGAAGGCGAGCTCGACCTCGCCTACGAAGCACCTTTCGCACAAGGCTTGCGCGGCTTGTACAACGTCGAAGAAGGAGGCGCCTTTTACGCTTATACGCAATTCGAGCCCAACGACGCACGGCGCGCATTCCCGTGCTTCGACGAGCCCAATTTCAAGACTCCATTCGAGCTTACGATCACGGTGCCCAAAGGATCCATTGCCGTTTCCAATGCCAAGGAGGCGCGACGGCGCGAAGATCCCAAGGGGCAGTTCGTTACCTTCGAGTTCGACAAATCTCCGCCGCTACCCACCTACCTGGTCGCCCTCGCGGTAGGCCCCTTCGAAATCCTCGAAGGTCCCAAAGCGCCAGTTCCGGTGCGGCTCGTCGCCACCCAAGCCAAGGCGTCGCTCGGCAAGCTGGCGGTCGATGCGTCGGCTGCGCACCTCGAGTTGCTCGGCAAGTATTTCGATCGTCCGTATCCCTACTCGAAGCTCGACGTCGTGGCGGTACCGAACTTCGCGGCCGGTGCGATGGAGAACGCCGGACTGGTGACCTTCCGGGAGGAGCTTTTGCTGCTCGACCCCGAGCACGCGTCGACCGTCGCACGCCGGGCAGAAGGTCACGTGATCGCACACGAGCTCGCACACCAGTGGTTCGGCGACCTCGTCACCATGCAGTGGTGGGACGATCTGTGGCTCAACGAAGCCTTCGCGAGCTGGATGAGCGACAAGATCATCGATCAATGGAAGCCTGCCACGCAGGCGCGCCTCGAATCGGTAGGCGATCGGGCCTGGGTGATGGCGCAAGATTCGCTCGTCACCGCGCGCAAAATTCGAAACCCAGTGCGCAGTACGAGTGACGCGGTCGAAGCATTCGACGGCATCACCTACAACAAGGGCCGAGCGGTGCTGGCCATGGTCGAGTCGTGGCTCGGCGAGGATGCTTTCCGCGACGGCCTCCGGCGCTACATGGAAAAACACGCTTGGGCGAACGCGACCGCGGGCGATCTCTATGCGGCGCTCGGTGAAGCGAGTGGACGCGACGTGGCCAGGGTGATGGATACGTTCACCGATCAAACGGGCGTTCCCCTGCTGAGCGCCAGACTCGAATGCGGCGCGACCGCGCAGCCAGCTTCGATTCGTCTGCATCAGCGGGAGTACCGAACCATCGATCGGACGAGCGCTTCGGGCGAGAAACTATGGCGCATTCCGGTTTGCGTGCTCTACGAAGCTGGCGGCAAGCTCGAAAGACAATGCACGCTGCTCGATGCCGCAGACGGGCGCATCGATCTGGTGACGGCGAAGGGCCGCTGTCCAGCCTTCTTCTACCCGAACGCCGGCGAGGCCGGCTACTACCGCGCCAAGCTCGAGCGCGCCGACCTCGACAAACTCCTCGCCAAGGCGCTCCCCAAGCTTCCCGACCGCGAGCGTTTTGGGATCGCGAGCAATGCTTGGGCCGAAGTATGGAGCGGCGATCTGCCGACAGCCGCGTATCTGCAAACGCTCCGCAGCTTTAGAAGGGAGACGAGCCGGCTCGTGTGGGGTCAAATTCTCGATTCTCTTCAGAGCGCCGACCGGGCCGTCGTATCGGATGCGGCACGCCCGGCTTTCGCCAAGCTCGTCCGCGATGTCGTCGGGCCCATCGGGCGACGGTTGGGCTTCGCGGTGAAAAAAGGCGAGCCGGAAGACGACAAGCTTCTGCGCATCGCGGTGCTCGATACGCTTGGCAGGATCGGTCGCGACGACTGGGCGCTCGGGCAGGCCGCTCGGGTGGCCGAAGCGTGGCTGTCCGATCCGATGAAGATCGACGCCGACCTCGCGCGGGCGGCCGTGCCGCTGGCAGCCAAGGAGGGCGATGCAGCGCTGTTCGATCGGCTGGTCGACGTGCTGAAGAGCCCGAAGACGCCGGAGATGCGCGTGCTCGCCCTGATGGCGCTCGCCGGTTTCGAAGACCCGAAGCTCGTGGAGCGCACACTCGGTCTCACGCTCGACGGCAGCGTGAAGATGCAGGACATACGTTATGTGTTTCCTCCCCTCGCGAACCGCCGGTCGACGCGTGACGTGACATACGCGTGGATCGAGAAGCACTGGGGCGAGCTCACCAAAACCTTTCCGCCTTTTGTCATTGGCCGGCTGGCGCAAGTGGCAGGCGCGATGTGCGATGGTGCTCGCGTGCGCGCTGTCGAAACTTTCTTGAGGCCGCGCGTCGAGAAGATCGAAGGCACCGAGAAGAACCTGAACCAAGCCGTGGAGGAGGGGCTGCGTTGCGCTGCACTCGCCGAAAAGGAGAGAGCGCCGACCGAGAAGTGGCTCTACGCATCGAAATAGTCCGAAACCGGCAGACTTGGTGCTATCTCGGGGGGCGACGATGAAGAACAGCCCTGTGGGTGAGCCGGCGGACCACTGGATGCTGGATTCCAAGGTGACATACCTGAATCACGGCGCATTCGGAGCGTGCCCGCGGGTCGTGCTCGAGGCGCAGAGCGAGTGGCGCGCCCGGCTCGAACGCGAGCCGGTTCGGTTTTTCTTGCGCGAGCTCGAGCAGCACCTGGACGAGGTGCGAAGCGTCGTCGGCGCGCTGGTGAACGCGGAGCCCGCCGACATCGTCTTCGTGGCGAATGCCACGGCCGGCGTCAACACGGTGCTCGCATCCCAGCGCTTCGATCCCGGCGACGAGGTGCTGGTGACCAACCACGGTTACAACGCTTGTCTCAATGCCGCCGAATACTGGACGGCGCGCGCCGGCGCGATCGCACGGAGGGCCACCGTACCGTTTCCCATCGAGCGGCCGGCCCAAGTCGTTGAGGCCGTTCTCGCGGCGGTGACTTCGCGGACGCGGTTGGCCGTGCTCGATCACATCACCAGTCCGACCGGCCTGATCTTTCCCATCGAGATCCTCGTCGACGAGCTGGCGAGCCGCGGCATCGACACGCTCGTCGACGGCGCGCACGCACCCGGCATGGTGTCGGTCGATCTACGGACGCTCGGCGCCGCGTACTACACGGGCAATTTCCACAAGTGGTGCTGTGCCCCGAAGACCGCCGCCTTCTTGTGGACTCGGCGCGATCGCGCGAGCTCCGTTCGCCCGCTGGTGATCAGCCACGGAGCGAACGCGACGCGGACCGACCGTTCGCGTTACTTCTTGGAATTCGACTGGCAGGGCACCTCCGACGTGACTGCGCTCTTGTCCGTGCCTGCCGCGCTGCGCTTTCTGGAGAGCTTGTTCGAAGGCGGCATGGAAGGTCTTCGGATGCGTAATCGATCGCTCGCGCTGGCGGCGCGCCAAGTGCTTTGCACCGAGCTCGGCACGCCGCCGCCCTGCCCCGACGAGATGATCGGCTCGCTGGCCGCCGTGTTCTTCCCGGACGTCACGCCGCAGACGCCCACGGCGAACGAACTGTGGGATCGGCTCGAGCAGGTCCACGCGATCCAGGTTCCGATCGTGCCCTGGCCCGAGCGCGCTTCCGGCTTCGTGCGCATCGCGGCCCAGGCTTACAACAAGCTCCCCCAATACGAAAAGCTCGCCGGTGCGCTCTCCTCCGAGCTCGGTCTTCGCGAGGCGTAGAAGAGCGAGCGCGCCAGCTACAGGCAAAAGTCTGGACCCATCAGCTGGGTCAACGTGAGATCGCCGGCGGGGCTCGATTCGCAGGTAAAGCCGCTCACCTTCACACAATCGCAGGTCGGGGTAGCGCCGCAGGTCGTCGGGAGCGGCTTGCACGCACTCGTCTGCCAGCCCGCGAGGCATTTGACCTGTTCGCAGAACTGCTTGCCGCGCTCGCAGAAGATCGTCCCGCACGCGAAATAGCCCGGCGGAGGTTCGCAGGTGATGTTGTTCGATATGTCGAGACCGCACTTGGTTTCGCCGAAGCATCGGCCCTGGTGATTCGCGGTCGCGTAACACGCGTTCGGATAGACTTTGGCGTCACATCCGCAAACCGGCGTTCCACCCAACGGTGGGCAGTCCTCCGGCAGAAGTAAACACGTCGATGACGACCCCGTCAGCCCGCAGGCCCCATCGTCACAGAAATAGCCCTCAGGACACTTCAGGTGATCGGCACCCCCGCAGCGAATCTCTTCTCCCCCAGCGCCTCCGCCAACGCCAGATGCTCCGCCGGGGCGACCTCCTCCACCTCCGACACCGCCCACTCCGCCCTGGCCGGAGGCGCCGGATGCGCCAGCATTCGGAGGGCTGGCCGATTCTCCTCCGCAAGCGAGCCAACCACAGAGAAGCATAAGGAAGACAAGTTTCATTGGTCGCGAACCTCCAAAAGCGCCGAGGCATCCTGCGGCACATGATGACGACATGTCAGCAAACAATGTGCCGAGCGGTTCTTTTCGGCGTTCATGGGGCTGGCGAATGGTTCGAGCGCGCGAGTGGCACAGGCTGTGTCAATCGTCCCTGACAATCACGCCAGAGCGGTGGGGGCCGTCTCTGCAGAGAATGTTCGTTCTCAGCAGGCTCATGGAGGATCGCACGCTCACCTCGATCCGGGGAAAACAAGCGTGGGCAGGCACTCGACGCGCTCGCGCGTCCGTGGCTTCGAATCCCGGGCTGTTCCAAATGCGAGGGGGCGCCCGCGATCTGCCGGCCTTCGCCCTTTCACGTTGTGCTTCCGCACGTGTATTATTTCCAACGCTATATTGACGATAGTGAGATTGCAGACTACATTGCTCAATCAACATAGCATGCGCCACATGGAGGTAAGCGCAAACGCGCTGGTAGAAAGCCGAACGGATCGCGGGCAGGCGTGCCGCATCGTGCCCGTCCCGAGCACAAGGAGCGGCATCCCGTGCATGTGACCACGCGTGCCGCGCGGCGGCTGCCGAGTCTGCGCAAGCAGATCGTTTTGGCCGAAGTAGAGTGTCACCAGGGCCACCAGGATCGCCCCGACAAACGTGGACCATGTCGGGCGTCGCACACCAATGGGGCGGAGCGGAAGGCGCTCGCGGCGGACCACCACCCAGATGATAGAGGCGGCAAAGACGCAGTAGAAGAGTTGAAGAACGACCTGCGTATGCAGGGGCGGAACCTCACCGAAGAACCGATTGGACACGACGAGCACGGGAGGACCGACGAGCGCAGCGGGGATGGTCACACGCGTCCAAGGACCCACCGGCGGCGGGACGCGCACGCGTCGCGGCGCTGCCCCGGTCACGAGCGGGTGGCTGGCCCGAGTCATTTCCCTCGTTCGCGTGTTCGTCCCGCCACAAAGCTGGACGAGATGACACGGCGGCGGTCTGCGTACCAAGGACCGCACGATGCCTAGGTGCGCTCCAGACAAGAGCTTTTTGAACCGAGGCAGACCGGGACCGCCGCGGCATCGGGCTTGCTGAACCGAGGCCTGCCGGCTTCGCCCGCGCCGGTGGATGGAGACGCCTATGAAACGCTGGATCTACCTACTTGCGATCGCAGTTTTCCTTTGTTTGTCATTGTCCGGCGCGACGGCTTTCGCGCAACCCACCCGTCCGCCCGAAGACAAGACGCTGTCGCCCTATTTCTTCGTGGAAGGAGGAGACCCGGCGCTCGACGAGCTTCCTCTCAAAGACACTCGCGTCGAGGTGGCCATCACCGGCGTCATCGCCGATGTGACCGTGAGGCAAGTCTACGAAAACCGCGGAGCGCAGCCGATTCACGCCCGCTACGTGTTTCCGGCATCGACCCGTGCAGCCGTGTACGGCATGACGATGACCATTGGAGACAAGCGCATCGTCGCCAAGATCCAGGAACGCGAGCGCGCCAAACAGGACTTCGAAAAAGCCAAGCATCAAGGCAAACGTGCGTCGCTGCTCGAGGAAAGCCGGCCGAACGTCTTCTCGATGAACGTCGCCAACATCATGCCCCACGACACCATCGGCGTCGAGCTGAAGTACACCGAGCTGCTCGTCCCGACGAGCGGAGTCTACGAGTTCGTCTATCCGACGGTCGTCGGGCCGCGCTACTCGTCGAAATCGGAGAAACAGGCTTCCGACTCCGACGCATTCGTCAAGACCGCGTACACGCACGAAGGAGAGCCACCTCGTGGCGAGTTTCATCTTTCGGCCAAGCTGTCCACCGGTGTTCCCATTCAGGACCTCGCGTCCCCATCGCATCGCGTGGTTTCGCGACCAGCTGGCCCCGCTCGAACGGAGGTGACCCTGGACGGCTCCGAGCCGTTCTCCGGCAACCGCGATTTCATTCTGCGCTATCGGCTGTCCGGCACGCAGATCAGCTCGGGCCTCCTTCTTTACCAAGGCACGAACGAAAATCTCTTCCTCTTGATGGCTCAGCCGCCGGCGAGCGTGAACGTCGATCAGGTTCCCGCCCGCGAGTACATCTTCGTGCTCGATGTCTCGGGTTCGATGAATGGCTTCCCGCTCGACACCGCGAAAAAGCTGATGGGTGACCTCATTCAGGTGCTGCGGCCGACGGACACCTTCAACGTGGTGCTCTTCGCCGATGGATCCAAGACGCTCGCTCCGGAGTCCCTGAGCGCCACCAACGCCAATTTACTTCGCGCCGTGCACTTCATCGGTCCTCAGCGGGGCGGCGGCAGAACCGAGCTCCTCGCGGCCATCAAGCAGGCCAACTCGATTGCCCGGCAGCCGAACGTTTCGCGGACGATCGTGCTCCTCACTGACGGCTACATCGACGTGGAGAAAGATTGCTTCGCGTACATCCGCGATCATCTGGACCAGACCAACGTGTTCTCGTTCGGAATCGGCAGCAGCGTCAATCGCTACCTCGTCGAAGGCGTGGCCCGCGCCGGACAGGGAGAGCCGTTCGTGGTCACCAAACCAGAGGAGGCAGGCGACGCCGCCAACAAGTTTCGTCAATACATTCAGTCGCCCGTGCTGACGGGCATCCGGGTGAGCTTCTCCGGCTTCGACGCGTACGACGTCGAACCGGCCAAAGTACCGGATCTCTTCGCCAGCCGTCCGGTCATCGTCTTCGGCAAGTGGCGCGGGCGGCCCGACGGGACCGTCGATCTGTCGGGCACGAACGGGCGCGACGTTTATCGCGCCACCTTCCCGATTTCGCAGGTTCGGCCGGACGATCAGCACGCGGCCCTCCGATATTTGTGGGCGCGCACGCGCATCGCCAACCTGTCGGACTTCGCCGGCGACAATCCCGCTCGCATCGCCGAGGTGACTTCCCTCGGCATGACCTACAACCTGCTCACCCAATACACCTCGTTTCTGGCGGTGCAGGAAGTGATTCGAAATGCCGCGGGGCAGGGCCAGAACGTCGACCAGCCGCTGCCACTACCGGTGGGGGTGACCGACTTGGCGATCGGCGAATCGATGGCGAGCGGTGCGGAACCCGATCTCTTTTGGGTTGCTGCGGCCTTGCTCGTCGGCTTGCTCGGGTGGAGGTTGGTGTGCCTTCGGCTGACGAGCATGAAAGCTGCGAGCTGAACATGGGACGCCTGGCCCCTCGAATCATCGTGCTCGCACTCAGCCTCCTCATGATGGTCGGCCTCAAGCAACACTACAGTCAGGCCACGGTCGACGATCTCGCCTGGATTCTTGCACCGACTGCGAAGCTCGTAGCACTCGCGAGCGGCTCGCCATTCGAGTTCGAAGCGGGAGCAGGTTACCTGAGCCGCGAACATTTTTTTCTCATCGAAAAGCCCTGCGCAGGTATCAACTTCATGATCGCGGCGCTCGGCATGCTCGTCTTCGTCTTTTCACGGAAGGTGAGCTCCTTCGCGGCGGGAGCTCGCATCGTCGGGGTGAGCGTCGCCCTGTCCTATTTCAGTGCTGTGCTTGTGAATGCGATACGCATTCTGATTGCGCTCTGGCTCCGCTCTCACGAGATCGCATCGGAGTGGTGGACGACGGCGCGCATCCACCGGGTGGAGGGCATCGCGATCTACTTCGGTGGGTTGATGTTGCTCCACCTCTTGTCCCAACGGCTGACGAAAGTCGCGCCGGCGGAGGCTGCGACATGAGCGGCGCCGGGCGCGTCCTTCGGAGCGCAGCGGTTCCGCTCTTTTGGTACTACGCGGTGGCGCTCCTGGTGCCTCTTCGCCAGCTGTCGAAGTTGGCGAGCTCGCAGTTCATCGAGCACGCGGTTTTCGTCGTCTTGATTCCGCTCGCTCTCGTAGGTTTGGTGGCGTTTTCGAAGTTGGCGTTTCGAAGGCGTGGCGCTCCAGCAACAAAAATCCGGGCTCACCAAAGATCGGCGACAAAATACCGGGCGACAATCGCCACGCACTTGGGAACCCGCAGGGGTGCCCGAGCGACTCTATCAGGCAAACGGCCGAGGAGCTTCGCACGGCGCCGGCGCAAGCTCGCCCATCCGGAGGTGGTCCATGAAGAAGCTACTCGCCTCGATCGCGTTCCCGTTTCTCTTCACCGCCTGCGCGGGTCACGGCGGCGCGTCGGATGACCTCGTGAGCGATGGGATAGAGCTTCAGCGCGGGCCACAGACGAGTCACGACGTCAAGCAC
>DASWDH010000081.1:0-4066 GCA_036395495.1 Polyangiaceae bacterium | reverse complement strand
AAACCGGGGATGACCGATCGTTTCGCCGACCTCCGGCGTCCGCTTTACCTCGGGGCCACCGACCAGGACACGGCGGAGCACGTGGTGTTCGGTGCCGACGGGATGGATGACGTCCCGATTTCGCTCGCCGTGCGGGCGTCGGTGGCGTTGACGCCGTTCTACGCTCCTCAGAAGATCAAGGGGCGCTACTACATCGATGGAGGGTTCACCCGCACGACCAACATGCGGGTCGCGGTGCAGGCCGGGGCCACGATGGTGATCCTCATCGATCCGTTGATTCCGGTTTACTCCGAGCAAGCCGGTTTCGTGCAGGCCAAGGGGGCGTTGTTCTGCGCGGCGCAAGGCCTGAAGGCGCTCGTCAATAGTCGCTTCGACAAGGCGGCGAATACCCTCCGCGAGATGTACCCCCAGGTCACCTTCCATCTCTTCCAACCTGACGGGGCCACGATGAAGGCGATGAGCGGGTCGCCGATGAAGTATTTCTATCGCACGGGGATCGAAGAGCTTTCGTTTCGCGAGACCGTGCGCGACATCCGGGGCCGGCGGTTCGAAGGACTGGTCCGGGATTTCGCGCGCCATGGCATACGGTTCGTGGATCCCGATGTCCGGCGCGGCCAAATCGACGAGGGCGTCCAGGTTGCCTGAATGGCGTTTCGCTCGAATTCGATAAGCGATGAAACGTGAGGCGAGGTTCCGGGATGCCCTCGGACGCGAGGTCATCCTGGCCCGCACGCCCCGCACGATCGTGTCGCTCGTGCCGAGCGACACCTACTCGCTCGTCACGCTCGGCGTCGCCGATCGCCTGATCGGGCGCACGCACTACTGCGTCGAGCCCGCCGACGTGGTGCGGTCCATTCCGGAGATGGGCGGCACCAAGAACGCCGACGTCGACGCGATCATCGCTGCTTTTCCCGACCTCGTCGTCGCCAACCAGGAAGAGAACAGCAAAAGAGACCTCGAAAAAATCGCGCAGGCCGGCATTGCCGTGTACGTCTCGTTTCCGAAGCGGGTGGCCGGCGGCTTGGCCCATCTCGCCCGGCTCGCGCGGATGCTCGATGTTGCAGCGGACAACGGGCCCCGGGATCTTCTGCGCCGTCATTACGAAGTGCTGCGCGCCGCCGAACGGGCGCGGGCCAAGTTGGTACCCGTTCGGACGTTCGTTCCGATTTGGATGGATCCCCTGATGACCATCCACGGCGATACGTTCATCTCCGACGCCCTCGATTTGGCTGGCGCTGCGAACGTGTTCGCCGATCGCCCCCGCCGTTATCCGCTCGCTGCCGATCTCGGCAAGAAGCCCCCGCTTTCGCAAGCCGAGGTCCAAGGTCGGGACACCCGCTACCCCCGCGTCACTTGGGAAGAGGTCGTGGCGCGCGCCCCCGAGCTGGTCCTCCTGCCCGACGAGCCGCACGCCTTCACCGAGGCCGACGCGGAGCGATTCCGTGCGCTCGACATACCGGCAGCTCGGGTCCTTTTGGTCAACGGCAAGGATTTCTCGTGGTACGGCGCCCGCAGCCTCGAAGCGATTCCTCGCGTACGTGAGATCATCGATTCGAGCCGTCCAAATGCGAGCGGGTCGTGTTGACACCGCACGCCGGAGCGGTAGAAGGGCGCGTGATGAAACGAAACGTCGAAAAGGTCGTTCTCGCCTACTCCGGCGGGCTCGATACGAGCGTCATCCTGCACTGGCTGAAAGCCACCTACCACTGCGAGGTGATCGCTTGGTGCGCCGATCTCGGTCAGGGTGAAGAGCTTGCGCCGCTGCGCGAAAAGGCCCTGGCGACCGGCGCGTCGAGCTATGTGGTCGAAGACTTGCGCGAGACGTTCGTTCGCGATTTCGTTTTCCCCGCCCTGCGCGCCAACGCCGTCTACGAGGGGGAGTACCTTCTCGGAACGTCCCTCGCGCGCCCGTGCATCATCGAGGCGATGATGAACACCGTGAAGGCGTCCGGCGCCGACGCCATTGCGCACGGCGCGACGGGCAAGGGCAACGACCAAGTGCGTTTCGAGCTTGGGGCCCTGCACTTCGACCCGCGCGTCACCATCGTCGCGCCCTGGCGCGAGTGGGACCTGCGCTCGCGCACCGACTGCATCGCCTATGCGAAAAAGCATGGCATCGCCGTGACGGCCACCGCTGAAAAGCCCTACTCGACCGATCGCAACCTCTTTCACATCTCCTATGAGGGGGGCATCCTCGAAGATCCCTGGCGCGAGCCGACGGCCGACATGTTCCTCCTCACGGTCGACCCGGCGAAAGCCCCCGACAAGCCCCGCTACCTCGAGATCGACTTCGAAGCGGGCGGGCCGGTCGCCGTGGACGGCGAACGCCTCGGCCCGTCGGCGCTGCTCGGCCGGTTGAACACCATCGCCGGTGAGCACGGCGTCGGCCGGGTCGACATCGTCGAAGATCGCTTCGTGGGGATGAAGTCGCGCGGCGTCTACGAGACTCCGGGCGGCACCGTCCTACAGAAGGCACACCGTGCGGTCGAGTCGCTCACCATGGACCGCGAAGTCATGCGCATCCGCGACGGCCTCGTTCCCGAGTACGCCGCGCTCGTCTACCGCGGCTTCTGGTTCTCCCCCGAGCGCGAAACTTTACAGCAGATGATCGATGCGACCCAGTCGCACGTCAGCGGCACCGCGCGCCTCAAGCTCTACAAGGGCTCCGTTCAAGTCGTCGGCCGAAAAAGCCCGAAGAGCCTCTACAACGAAAACTTCGTCACCTTCGAGCGCGACGAGGTCTACGACCAAGCGGACGCCACCGGCTTCATCCGTCTCAACGCCCTCCGCCTCCGCCTCCGCGCGATGCGCGGCACGTAATGACTTTGCCTCGGCGGGAAACCTGACCCTACGTTGGCGCCTTCCGCGTTTCGTTCCCGGGCGATCTCTACGCGTGTCGTCTCGCTCAACACAAGAGCTTCTGGTCGAATGCGGGCATAGCTTGGGCGAATCAGGGCACTTTGCCGCACCCCAGCGAGGAGCAAATCGAAAGCAAATCGGCGGTTTGCGAACGCGATGACACGTTGCACGCTTCGTGCACCCAGCACGTGCGAACTGCGGCCCAGTCCGCCATCAAGGAGCAAAGACAAAAATGGACGACGAGTCTCGTGATCCGCACGCTCAGCTGCGAGCCCTGTACCGTTCGCTTCTCGAGCGCCAGTCGCATTTCGACGAATTCAAACAACTGCTCGCGCTCTACCCGCAGGCCCTTCCCGAGACGACTGAGGAGCCAGAAGAAGCGGCCATGATTCGCGAACGTCTCAACTCGCGCATCTCCGAGTGGATCGGCGGCGGCTTCAATGGTCTCAACGTCGTCCAAGTGCTGCAATGGCGCGCGATCGTCGTCGAGGAGCGGTTCAACGTCGTCCTCTCGCCGTGGAAAGAATCGAACGGCTGGTAGATTGGAGACGTGCGATTTCGTTCCGTTTGCGCGATCGGTACTGAGCTCGAGTAACGGCGAGCGCCGACGAACCTAGGGAGGACCGGGTGCTGCTGAGGCAAGAGCTCGATCAGTTGTACGCGGCATTCTGCGAGACATTGCCGTCGCCGCTGCAGGTAGGTGCGCGCGAGCTGCCGTACCGACTTCGAATGGCAATCAGTCCCGAAGTTCCGTGGAGCGAGGTACTCGGTCACGAAGTGACGTTCGCTGCACCTGCCGTCTTCAGTGAGGCAATGCCCGGGATCGCACCAGCAAAAGTGCGCGATGCTGTGCTCGCGCACGCACTGGCGGTCATCGATGGCTTTGGGACTGATCGTCTCGAAGACCGACAGATCCCTGCTTCCGCGGAAATCCGTGAGATCCTCTCGCACATTCGCAACGCGCGCGATCGTGCACTCGCGCGCGTTGCGAGCAGTACCAGTCGTGAGCCGATTCAATTCGAGAAAGCTCAATGTGACATGCTTGAAGCCATTCATGATGAGCAGCGCATCATGTCCGAGCATGGATTCGCCGATTTCGCGATCTACGAAAGAATAGCTGGCGGGAAAACGGCGATTGGCTCGCCCGCCTCGGTCGCGTTGGCGCGAGCTGCGGGTTGGAACGAGTACCGGTGTCATGCAGTCGCTA
>DASWDH010000080.1:0-6175 GCA_036395495.1 Polyangiaceae bacterium | reverse complement strand
TATGAAATTGTGGCGAATCCGAGCCCAATCGCGAATGCGGTAGCGCAGCGGCGCCCGAACCAGATACCAGACTTGCTTGCGGCTGATCGACCGCGCGCGCAGATCGCTGGCAGCGAAGTCCGCTTCCTGGGTGAACGCCCGCATCTCGTTGTTTCCATAAAAATCACGGGTATCCTGGGACACCGAAAGCTGCGCCGATACCGACAGCCCCGGCGCATCGAGCCCGCTTCCGTGTTGCGGATACGCCTTCCACGGCAACAGCGGCTGCCCGTCTTCTTGATACAGCAGAAGAAGCTGCCGCCTGACCCAATCTTCGACGATGCCGTGGTAGTCGCGAAACGCGTCGCGCCGGCGCAGCGCGTCGAGCTTCTCGAGCGCGCGGTAGTAGTGCTGCTCGGCTCGCTCGAGCACCGGCCTGCGCGCCCCGCGAAAGCCGCTGTAATAATTGCCGGCGAACATCTCGTAGCCCGGCTCATCGGGGTTCTCGCGCAGGGCGCCCTCGTAGTAATCGCTCGCATCGGCGTCGCCCACGCGCGCCTTGAGCAGAGCAATCACGCAGAGCTTCATCGCACGCACACTTCGCGGCTCGTCCGGCTCGAATGGCGGATCGACGCGCTTCGACAGCTCCCCTTTGATTTGGGCGATGTTCCTGTGTGCGGTGGCCGCTTCATAGCGGCCGAGACATTCGTAGGGATTGATTTCCGGACCGAGATCGGCCGGGTTGGCCCGAGCGAGCTTGGCCAGCGAGCCGACGAAAAGGAGCACCACGATGGGACCCCAGCGGAACGAGCGGGTCATCGAGCTACTCCCAAACGATGTCATCGAGGTAAAGCACGGTCGGAGGCGCCGCCGCGGGATCGGTGCCGGTCGGATAGGAGCTCACCCATGCGAACGCGCCGATCACGGCGTCGTACGTCGTTTCGAACGAAATATCGATGACGAAGGGTTTCCACTCGAAGCTGACCTTCTCGAAGATGCCGTCGCGGAACTGATCGGCAAACGGGAAGGTGGGGTTCTGAATGCCTCCGGTGATGAACTGCACGGACAGCCCGTCATTGTCGGTGGCAGCGTAGAACTTCACGCTCTTGAAAATGGGCTCGATGGACCGACCGGGTCGCGTCCCCCAGTTGTTCGCGGGAGATTGCCAATAGACTCCGGCCCAGAGCAAACTGCCCGGCGTGTAGGTGAAGCGATAGCAATCCCCTCTCGCTCCGGGAGGACGATTGGCGCAGTTGTCGTTGGCGACGTCGACGACGATATGCCCCGGCGTTTCGCCGTCCCCCATGTGCCCGCTGGGGGCGAAGTACTCCGAGATCGCAAAGGGACCGTCGAGGGGCCCCCAGTGGTCCACGCGATCGGCCTCGCTCCCTGGTCCGCAACTCCAACAAAGGGCGATCGCGGTTCCGAGCCAGCGCCGGGAGAGCTCGTTCCGTAGTTTCATCGATGCACGGCGGGCATGGTTTATCAGGGCAGCCCGGGCATCGTAAAGACGTCGATTCGCGCGAATCGCCCGGCGCGACGGAAAATCGTGCTCGAGATTTCGCGATCGAGCGTTGCACCGGGCAACTCGCGGATGCACGGCCCCTCGTGGAGGACGATCGTTCGGCCGCCGGGACTCAGGTGATAGACGACGGGTACCTGACAGTAGGTGAACGCAAGCGTGTTCGATGGGAGCTCGAGCGACACCGGCTCGCCGCGCACATCGAAGACTTCGAAGCGGTGCGGTTCTGTCAGAAACTCCCGTTTTCGGAGAAGCTTCGGGCAAAACGAAATCTGCCCGTTGCGAACGGCGACGCCGAGCTCCCCCTGACGGGTGATGACCTCCTCTTTGACCTGGCCGCTCATCCCGGGCTGCCGGGCACCCCCGTGAAGAGGCGTGTGCGAGTAGGGATCCCAGGGAAAAGCACCGTAGATATCCGGCGCTTTGTTGAAGCCGCCGAGCCCTTCGCGGACTTCGTAGTAGCGGCGAGCGAGCTCCGCCAGCGCCGGCCCCTCTTCGCCGCGTTCCACGGCAAAGAAAAAACTCTCCTGAATCGCGAGCAGGAGCTTGGCGACCATGTGCCAATAGATGCTGCCGAGCCCTTCGTAGGCGAACATGGCTCCGCTGCGGCCGGTGAAAGCGCGATGCCGGAATACCTCCTCGTAGATGGCCAGCACGCTTCGTGCTGCCTCTTCGTCGAAATTCGGATATGCGCCGCCGGCTCGCAGTCGTTCGAGCGCCTCGCGGCATCGGTCGGCATTGACGAAGTCCGGGTGAAAGCGGAAGCGACCCTGCGCGTCGCGCACGATGATGCTTGCATCGCCTCGCGCGACCATTTCCGCCAAGATCGGCGAGCTTCGCACCTTCTCACGGTCAATGACGTTCTTTTCGAGAAACTTCGGGAGAGCTCGATCGGGATAGAGGGTGTAGCTCTTTTGATCGGCGCGATACATCGAGCTCTTGGCGAGGGCGTCGAGGAGCACCACGGCTTCTTCCGCAGTCAGCGTTCCGGCGCTGAGCGCCGCCACCTGCCCCTCGAGCATCTCATAGAGAGGCTCGACGCCGATCCCCTGCGCGTCGTCGCGAAAGACGAGCAGGTTGTAGGCGTGATAGAGACCGTCCGCGCGCCGACCTTGGGCCCGCGTCACGTCGATGACTTGCGAGCAGAGGTCGACGAAGCCGAGCAGCTCTTCGCCAGAGACCGTCGTCTTGCCGGTGAATCCGCGCCGGTAGACGAGCTGCCGATAGGCGTCGGCCGCCCCGCCCAGCGCGTCCATCAAACGCTCGCGCCCACGATCGTCGATAGGAGCGGCTCGTAGTTGGCGAAGATGGCCTTCGAGCGCGTCGTGGGTGGCGGCGAGCCAAACTCGAACCTCGTTCGATACGGCGATTTTCGTCGCCGCGAGCGGCTGAAAGAAAGCGTCAAGGAAGCGAAAAAACCGGGCCAAATGGTAGAGCGTCACCATCGATACGCCCAAGCCGACCAGGGCATTGTTGGCGTCGTTCCACTCCGGCCTTTGCGTGTTCAGCCAAATCCCGCCGCCGGGCACGAAGTTGGCGATTTTGGCGAGCACCGTCACCAGGAGTTTCTCCACCAAATTGACGCGGTAGACCTGTCTCTGCTCGGTCAACACGAGCTTGCCGTCGGAACCGAGCTGGCCGGCCAGCGCACCAATCGAGGCGTTCTTCTCGGCATCGAAGACGATCGTGTCGCGCGGGTTCTCTTTGATGTCTCGGTAGCGCTTGATCTCGTACGGCACGTTCGCATAGGCGAAGATCTCGCGTTCGAGAAGCTCCGTGAGTCGATCCGGATGATGACGCCGAGAGACCTCGAGCAACTTCAAAAGGTAGACGATTTGATGATCGCCCCAGTAACCGATGAAGGCCCAGGCATGGCCGGGGTCCGGCACCTCCCAGTCGATGCCCTCGTGCGTGATGCGGTAGGGATTGTAGCCGTCGACCGTGGACGCGTTGACGAACTTCGCGATGATGTTTTCCGTAAATTCGGGGTAGCTCTGCGAGAGCGCCTCCCAGTTCTGGAAGATGTCGCGCCAGTTTCCCTGAAACCCGAGGACCTTGTTGCCCCTGTCGTCTCTCACTCGGATGTCGAATCGGTTCCACGGACGGCTCGGATCGCCGTGCCGGCGACTGAACGTGAGCGGCAGGTATTCGTAGGCCAGCCGCTCGAGATCGGGATCCTCCTGTCGAACGACTTTCGCCAAGAGGTCGGCGCCCGCCTCGTACGTACCGAGCCCGCGCAAGAAGCCGTCGTGGCGTTCACCGACGACAACGTTGGATTTCCTGACGAACGCCGAAAAATCGCCGATGGGAATCGAGTAATCCCAAGCGTAGATGCCGCCCCGCATGTCGTTGAAAAGGACGTTGGCGACTTGATGGCATGTGGCCGCGCGGTCGCCGGTGAGCTGGAGCCCGTCGGTGGAGGCGACGATCCTCTGCAGGTTACGAGATCCCGCCCGTATGTCGGCGTCGAGCTCCTCGGCAAGCCGCGCTTTGTCCATGAGAAGTTGCACCAGCTCGCTCACTCTCACCTGTGACCGATGAACATCGGCCACGAGCGTCCAGCTCTTCTCGGCAGAGGGTTCGAGCGTGAACCGCGTCTCCAGAAAGTACGCGCCGCGTCGCCCGCGCAGCTCCGATGTTTCGACGAGGGTCGAGCCACGATCGAATCGGTCGTTTTGCTCCGACGAGAGGAGAATGCTCGCGTCGTCGAATCCGATGCTCCACACCGTAGTGGCATGCAGCGACTCGCGGGCCTCCGGACGATCCACGACCTGCGCCGCAAGCGTGTAGAGAGCGAGCCCCGAGTCCATGAAGAGCTCGTTCTTCTTGTACGCGTCGAGTAGGCAGCTGTATTCCTGCTGCATGTTTTCGTCGATGTCGGAAGGCAAGATGTTCTGAATGCCGTCGAGCAGGCGAACGTTTGCCTCCTGCGATCCGAGGTTGTGCAACGTGCATCGCCGAACGAAACCGAAGCGATCGCTGGTCGACCACCCGTAGCGAAAGGAAAGACCGAGCTCGGCATTCACCTCTTCGAAAACGATCTGGTTGCCGAGCACGCTCTTGTAGAGATGGCGCGTCGCCGCGTACACGAGCAGACTCGAATCGCGGAAAGGATGCCAGAGCTGCGTCTTTCCCGCACGCGTCACCAGCACCGCGGTATGGGGGCCGCTGACCGTCGCGCCATCGACGATCTTGTCCTCGGTCGTGTAAGGAAACAGCGCGAAGCTCGGATTGCGACGACCGGCGGTGAGACCTCCGTTGCTGGCCGCGAACAGCCAGTGGTCCGAGTCGCTCACGACGCTCATGAGGAAGGGACGCATCTGCTGCACGTTGGCGATTCGGTAAAAGAGCTCGCCTCCGAGCTGCAGGACCTCACCGGCGACCCGTCGTTCGCCGACGAAGATAGGTTGCTTGCCCAGGTAAATCTCGGGTGGCGAACCCGACCGGCCGCTCACCGTGCCGTCCGCCCGCGGGGAACCCGACCGGCCGCTCACAAGGTCGTCAGGAGCGTTCGTCGCGGTCGTCCCGTTCATGTCGGTGCTCTCCGCCGTCGACGGGCGCACCGCCGCAGCCGGTTTTCACCGCAATGATGTCGTCACCGGTGGGATGTGATCACGGAATGCAGAAGCGGAGCCGCGTGAACGCGCGCCCTCACCTCACCTCGCCGGGAAAACCGAAATGCACCGTCGGAACGTCGGGCGGGGCATCTTTGGCGAGTGACAACGAGAAAGGATGCAGAGACGCGACGCGAAAGACAGCCGCTCCCGGGCCATACCAGGTCTGCACGACCGTTTCTTGGTCGGTGGGGGAACAGCTCGCCTGATCGGTGATCCCCCAGTCGTTGAACAGGGTCACCCTTTCCGCTTCTCGTTTGACGAACCCGAATGGCTTCCACTCACGCCGATGGACGTTGCCCGTGTGGCAAAAAGCGAAATGCCAAACGACGGGGAACTTCGTGGGCATCGCCTCCGGCCGCAACAGAATGTTCTGGTAGAAGTTTGCGCCGTTCCGAGGGTCGTGCACCAGCTCATGAACGACCCACTCCCGTTCGAAGAAGCGGTTCGCCACCGGCTGGGGCGGCCACTCGTCGGCCGGTTCGGCGAAGTGTCGCAGAAAAGACAGCGGCGTCAGCAGACCGCTCCACTTGCCTGTCCGAGCCGCCCGCGTGATCTTCGGCCAGAGGACCGGAAAAGTGTCGGTGTCGAACGTCCAGAGTGCGGTGGGATCGACGTCGAGGGCTCCTGCGAGCGCCAAAATTCGCTCCTCGTCCCGCGGAAAGTGGCTGCCATCCGACGAAATCCAGCGGGTGACGGTGCTTCGATCCGGCCTCGGCTCGAGCGAAAGCGCTGCCGCCAGCCGCGAGATGCTCCCCCCGTAGCGTTCGTCGATTGCGTCTCTGATGCAGGCACCATGAAGTCTCAACATACCGACCTCCCTTGGCACGGCGTCCCTACGGGGGAGACGACGCGAGATTGTCAACTGCCGCCCTTGCCTGGGGAAAGACCGTACGATCGGCGAGTGCAGCCCGAAGCAGAAGAGTCGCGGCGCCGATGGCGATCGCGCCACTCCCGAGATCGCTCGTCACGATGCGAACGTCGCGTACGGCGCTGGCGAGTCCGCGCTGGCGTACGACGGCTCGAACCGGCTCGAGAAGCAGCTCGCCGAGCGTCGCAA
>DASWDH010000079.1:0-3546 GCA_036395495.1 Polyangiaceae bacterium | reverse complement strand
CACTTCGACGGCTGGGGTGCAGACGCTGTCGAAGAGTCCCCCGCCGTCGAAGGTGGGCGCGTCGCCGCCCTCGGGAGCGAGCCACGCGCCGACGAAAAGCACGTTGGTTTTGGAGCTGCATCCCGCTCCGACGAGGAGAGTGGCCACCAAGGCGGGCGTCAGCCGATCCACCCGTCTGATGTACCCGACGACACATCGCGCCGCCAGGCATCGTCTATCCCGCGACGGCGATGCCGATCAGTTTGCCGATGGCGAAGGTCACGCCGGCCGCGGCGAGTCCCAAGACCAGTTGTCGAGCGCCCGAAAACAACGCCGAACGGCCGGTGAACACGGAGATGCCCGCGCCAATCAAATAAAGGCCGAACGCGCCGCCCGCGACGCTGGCGAAAAGGGCGGTCGCGCTGTGTAAGAAGAAGAACGGCGCGAGGGGTATGACCGCGCCGACCGCGAAGAGGAGCATCGACGAGCCGGCCGCCGTCCAGGGCGAGCCGCCGAGATCGTTGGGATCGATGCCGAGCTCTTCGCGCGCGAGCACGTCGAGGGCGGTGTCGGGATCGGTCAACAGTCTGGCGGAGAGTTCCTGCGCTTGTCGCGCGGGCAGACCTTTCGATTCGTAAATGAGCTGCAGCTCCTCGCGCTCCTGCTCGGGATTGGCTTCGAGCTCGCTCCTTTCGATCTTCATCTCGCGTTCCGCCAGCTCCCGCGAGCTCGTGACCGATATCCACTCGCCGAGGGCCATGGAGCAGGCCCCCGCCAAAAGGCCGGCAATGCCGGCCAGCATCACCGTCCGCTCGCTCACGTTGGCGCCGGCCACGCCCATCACCAGGGCGAGGTTCGAGCAGAGTCCGTCGTTGGCGCCGAGCACCGCCGCACGCAACGTGTTGCGTCCCACCGAGTGGTGCCGTCCCTCGATGCGACCGAGCGTGCTGCCTGCGACCCCGGACGTCTTCGCGAGCATCGTTTGCAGGACGCGTGCGTGCATCCGCTCCTCGCCCGACATGCCGGTTTTGGCCGTCTCGCGTTGAGGTGCGTAGTCGTTGCGCGCGACGTACTCGTGCGAAGCAACGGTGGGCAACACGCTCTCGGCGCCCCAACGGCGTGCGCACCACATGAGGATGCGCGCGCGCCAGCTCGGCTGGCGCGTGCCGGGGGGGTGTCCGGCCGCTCCTAGCCTTTCTTCCCAGAACGCAGCGTGTTTCTCCTCGATGCTGGCCAGATTCTCGTACACCTTGGCGTTGGCCGAGACCCCCTCGGCCTTGGCCATCGCGCGATACAGCGCCGCGCTATCGACTTCGCCCTGCCAATTGGAGAGGTAGCGACGCACGTCGGCCGACGTCATGAGAGAACAATGACATCACCCCTCGCGACACGTCCAGCCGCTCGGACGGCAGAGCCGCAGGGCGGGCCGAAGGGCGCGCCGAGTAACACAAACGCCGGCGGGCCGAAGGGCGCGCCGAGTAACACAAACGCTGTTACATATCGCAGTATTCGGGCTTGCTCGCTCCGCCACACGCCATCCGCAAAAGCTGGTCGGCGCGCTTGAAAAGCTCACCGGCGCGGTTTGCGTCTTTCGGCACGCCCACGCCGTCCCGATACATCGTCGCGATTTCGCGACAACCGAGCGGGTGCCCGTGCTCGCATGCTTTGCGGAAAAACGAGGCAGCCCGCTGGAGGTCTTTGGCGCCTTTGGACGAAAGGACACCGACCCTCAGGCAGCGCACGGGATCGCCCAAGAGATCGCAAGCGCGCACGCACGCGTCTTCCTCGCCTTCGTCGCACGCCTTGCCGAGATAGGTCGACGCCTGAACACTGTCTTTGCTCACGCCGGATCCGACCGCGTACGCTTCGCCGAGCAGCATGCAGGCGCGCACGCCCCCGCGGCTGCACGCGTCGCGGTAAGTCGTCGCTGCCCTCGCCGAATTCTCGGGAGTGCCGATGCCTTTCGCGTACGCTTCGCCGAGGCTCGCGCATTTGTCCAGATCGCCGGCCGAGCATCCCTCCTGCCATTCACCGACGAGCCGTTCATTCTTACTTTGGCACGCTGCGCTCGCGACCAAAGCTGAGGCGAAAACGATGGCGCGCACCCCGCGACGCCGTAATGCTTCGTTCTTCATGTCGACCTCCTTGCTAGACGCGAGGGGCATCAACCGCGACGCGTCTCGGCAGGTGTTCTTTTACCTCGTGGACGCACGCTAGCTTGAACCCGCGCGATAGCCGTTGCCAAGTCGATCGCGAAGTTACTATTCGGACAGAATAGTTCAGTAAAATTGCGCATCCGGGCCAAGGCGCGGGATCGAACAGCCCTCGCGTCCGCGGTCTCGGACGACAGCTAGCGCCACGAGGCGCCGAGTAACACAACACGCTCATTGCCAATAGCACCATTGCGGTCACAGAAGTGACCAGAAGATCTTTCGGGCAGGCTTTGCTAGTGGTGCCTCTCCATCGGAGGTTTGCCACATGAAGCCATTGGCTACTGGCTTGCACCGGAAGTGTCGCGACGGCATTTGCGTGGCGAGCGGATGCTTGCTGCTCGGGTTATCGACTGTCGTGCTCGTCGCTTGTGGGGGAGAGGACATCGTCGTCGTGCCGATGGAAGCTGCGTCGGCTGGTCGCGCCGGAGCGGCAGGATCGGGAGGCAAAGGCGGATCGTCAGGTAGCGGCGGTTCCGGTGGAACCGCGGGTTCGGTCGCCGCCGATGCCAGTAGTGACGCGCAGGCCAATCCAGATGCCATCGACGCGCCCGCGAACACCGACGCTCCCCCGCCCGATGTCGTCACCGCCGACGTGCCTCGGGACACCGCGCAGGAAAGCTCGAGCGACGTCGCTTCGGATTCACACGGGCCCGACGTCGTCGTGGTGGAAGCAGCCGCAGATGTCCTGACGCCGGCCGAGGTCGGACCTGCCTCGTGCCCGGCCATGCAACCAGCGAGCGATTCCGATTGTCCGCAGAATGGTCTCCTCTGCGATTATGCCGACGCAGGTGGGCTCCCGTGCATCTGCCGCACCATCAGTGCAGGCGTGCGTCATTGGTCCTGCTTCGGTCTGGATGCGTCCGCTCCCAATTGCCCGCCACCCCCGATGAAGCCCATGACCGGCCAAGTCTGCAGTGATGCCGGGGCCTCGTACGCTTGCCGTTACGGCAATTCGTGGTGCTTCTGCAACGTGGCCGGCGGCGCCGCGAACAGCTGGCAGTGCATTTGAGGGCGCCTCCTCAAACCAACGTCGCAGGCGGGCCGTAGGCCGCGCCGAGTAACCCGAGATCGCAAGCGGGCCGTAGGCCGCGCCGAGTAACACGAGATCGCAGGCGGGCCGTAGGCCGGCCGAGTAACACCAAAATATCCGCCTGACTCGCGGGTCGAAGTTCTCGGCTAGAATCGCGGCCGCATGCCCGTTCCGGACCTCTTGTGCCCGATCGCGGCGGTTCGGCTCGATTCGGTTGCCCTCAAACAGACTCTGACTTTCGCGTTCGCGAGCGGGGTGCCGAGCACCGCATTCGCCCAGGCGCTCGAAGTGGCGAATTTACCCGAGTCGACCTGGGATCCGAGC
>DASWDH010000078.1:0-6033 GCA_036395495.1 Polyangiaceae bacterium | reverse complement strand
TCGTTCGACGGCGTGGCAGCCCGATGGGGAGAGTTCACGGCGGCGGCGCACCGCATGGTGTTCTCCGGCGCATGGGACGGAACGACCGTCGCCGCGCGTATCGATTCGACCAAGATTCGTCTGAAGAATGGCGAGGGGGCGCCAAGGAGTTGGCAGGCGGACGCGACCGCGACGTCGATTCAGACGTCCCTGTCCCTCGCCGACGGAGAAGTGCGCGGTCCCGTGCGCCTCGACGTCCAACAGATCGTCGGTCAAATCGGCAAGACGCAGATCGGGGGAGATATCGTTGCCTCTTTGGACCTGCTCTCGAAGGACGAATCCCATCGAGCGGCCGACGTCACCGGAGTCGTCCAAGCGCGCAACGTCTTGCTCAACAGCAGGCAACACCACACCGGCGACTGGTGGGCGGAATTCAAGGTCGACAGCGCCCACATCGACACCAGGGAGAACTTCGACATGGCCGGTAAGGTGCGAGTCAGCCTTCGCGACGGCCTGCCGGCGCTCAATGCCCTCGCCTCCGCGGATACGATCCCCGCGTGGGTCCCCACGTTGCTGCCTCTGAAAGACATCGCGCTCGATCTCAGCGTCGAACGTTTTTGCCGCTGGAGCGACGTGCAGATTCTCGCCGCGAGCGGAGGGCCTCTCTCCGCGAAAGGTCGTTTGCAATTCGAACCAGGCGAGTCGCGCGGCGCCATCGTGCTTCGACTCGCGTCTCTCGGCTTCGTGTCGATAGGGCTCGACTTCGTGGAGGACTATAGCAACATGTCCCCCCTGGTGGGTGCGGCCTGGCTGGAAAAGCACCTCGTGCTGATGACGAAGGCGGCCACCGACAAGCACGATTCCGTCTGCAAGCCCGTGCCACCCAAGTGCCCCTAGCAGGACTGCCGGAGCCTTGGCATCGGCAGATCACGATCTGCAGATTGGGCGCCGACCCAACGCAAACGACGGCGAGGCCGTCGGAATCACCCCGATATGCCGAAACCAGCCGCGACGCTCTAGCCAGCCTCGCTCCCCAACACCGAGAAATCCGTTTCGATCAGTTCAACGGTAGGGTCGGGGACCGGCGCGGTGGTGTTCAGGAAGGCCCAGCTGTTTCCGTCCCTTTCGGTTGACGGTGCCTCACTCGCCACTCCATCACTCCGTTTCGGCCTCCGCCACGTCGAACCGGGCAGGCGGATTTCCCGCACCCGGCTCTCCGCGGAGGCGTCATCCAACGAGGTGATGCTTTCCGTTCGACCTCCGCGCGCTTTCGAGCCACGTCTGTCGAGCCGGTAGTCTCCGTAGAGGCCCCATTGCCCGTGATGGCACGACTCCACCGCTCGAAGCCGAATCCCTTGCGCCCGCGCTGCCGTGCCGCGAACCGCCTCACCTTGCGTTCGACGTGGTGCTTGACCGAGCCGAATGCCCTACTGGAGTTGCCGTGGCGGAAGTAGCCGACCCACCCGCGCAGGATTGGGTTGATCCGAGCAATCGCCTCCTGGACCTTCAGGTGGCGGCTTGTTCGGAGCTCGCATAGGGGAACCAGAACCCCGACCGCAAGCGCGGCAGCCACCGAGAGTGCTTTCTCGCGCCATTTCCGAGGTAAGTATACTTACCTGGGCCGTCGCTCGAAAAGAGACACGCCCAGCTCACGGCGCCGCTCGATAAGAGCCACACCCCCAGTTCAAGTGAGCTCATGGCCGCTCCGACCGATCGATTGTGTTTTCGAAGGCGGATGACCAATCTGCCGAAAGATGCAAGGTGTGGGAGAGCGCGAGCGAACCCAACGCGCCCAGGAGTTGCTTGAGCTGGTGGGGTTAGCGGGATTCGGAACCATCACTGGCCTCAAAACGCCAGCGTGGTGAAGGCCACGGCCCCGCCGCGGCGTGGGTACGAGAGCGGTGGTGCTTACCGCTCTCCAGAACGCGGCGACACGTATCGCTCATGGCGGGACCGCACTACATTCGTGGCCCATGAGCGAGCGGGAAGCGGGCTACATCCATGGTTACTCGGACGACGAGGCGCGACGGCTCATCGAGCAGGCCGATTTCCTGGCGCCCTGGGTGCTCGACGGGCTCGACCTCGACGGCGTTGGCCGGTTACTCGAGATCGGGATCGGCGTGGGCGCGCAGACGCGGCTGTTGCGCCGGCGCTGGCCGTCGATGCCGGTGATCGGCGTCGATATCTCCGACGAGCAGTTGACGCGCGCTCGCCAGGTGCTCGCGGACGATCTGGCGGCGGGCGCGGTCGAACTGGTGCGCGCGTCGGCTACGGCACTGCCGCTGCACGACGGCCAGGTGGACGGCGCGTTCATCTGTTTCATGCTCGAGCACGTGCCCGAGCCGGCCGCGGTCCTGTGCGAGTGCGCGCGCGTGGTGGCGCCGGGCGGCAGGGTGTGGGTGACCGAGGTCTACAACGCGAGCCTCGCGCTCGAGCCGACAAAGCCCGCGCTCGACCACTATTGGACGGCGTTCTGCGCGGCGCAGCGAGCCGCCGGCGGACATCCCAATATCGGTGCGCGCCTCCCGGAGCTGGCCGCGAAGGCGGGGCTCGAGGTGGTGTCGCACCGGTTCATCCCGTTCCTCGGCGACGCGCGCGACCCCGCGGGGCGAGCGGCCAAGCTGCGTTATTTTCGCGCGCTGTTGCGCTCCGCGGAGCCGCAGCTTTTGGCCGCCGGCGCGTTCACGCCGGCGGAGCTCGCCGAGGTATGGGCGGCGTACGACGCGATCGAGGCGGCGCCGGATGCGCTCATTTGTTACACCGGGGCGAAGCTCGAGGCGCGGGTTCCGCGTCGCTGAACATGGAACCGCTTGGCAAGTGAGCGATTCGAATCGGTGAGCGTCTCGTTCGGAATGACGTTGTGCGCCGTGGCCGCGGCATCGCCACGTACAACGAGCTTGCCGCGGACCTACTCTCGACTATTTGCAAAACAACATTGCCCCCTGAGCGGATAGTCGCTATATTCAATGCTGTGGCCGCTTTTCGCTCCCGATGTGCATGCCGAGCTCGTGCGAACGGAGCACGGCGGCGCCGTCAGGCGCGGGCGTCGCAAGCTCGAGCGCCCGGTCAGCGTGCGCCGGCCGAGCGCACCACGGGGGCGTAGCCGCCGTCGCGAGATCGTCTTGCGGTTCGTCGAACTGCGAAGAAGACATGGGAAACATACTTTAGTCTTCCGGCGTCGAGCTGGGAAGCGCCCGCTCTTTTCCAGGAGGCGCGCCATTCTTACGAACTGCGGCGGGCCAAGGGCGGGGGGTCGGGCTGCGCCCACGCGGGCGGTACCGAGGCATCGGAGGGTCGCGCCAGCCAAACGCCGATGAGGCCCGCGATGGGGACTTGCCATAGAGCCGTGAAAACGGGGCGCAGTACAAAGTCATCGCCCATCGCTCCCGGCAACCGCAAGCTGGATCGCAAAGAGCGCTCCTTGCCCGCAAATCGCCACGATCCCAGGCAGCAGCGAAAGCCACTCCGTTCCGGGCACCGGTAAGGAAAGTGCCATCCATACTGCATTGGTGAGCAGCGAAACGCCCGAAAACCTCCAAAAGCTGTGAAGGGCGGCCTCTCGCGGGGACCGGCGAGGGCCGGAACGCGTTTCCGTGAACACCCTTCAGAAGTAGCACACCCGAAACTCACTCCCTTCGAGCGTTGCACGCCGGGCAGCGTGGGATTTCTGAGTGAGAAATCACGCGTTCTCGCGCAACCGAAACGCTCTTTCGTCGGAGGTGCACCTCGAAACGGCGGGCGGCGGATGTGCTACGGTCCGGCGCCATGGCCGATCAGCTCACTTACGAAGGAACACTTGCTTCCTGGGACGGCGACGACATCGTCCTGGAAGCGGGTGATCCCCCCGGTCCGGAATGCACCGAGGAAGAGCTTGCAGCTTGGAGCGCCAGATGTGTCGACATCAACGTTCCTCAGCTGCGCCAGCACCTTCGCGGCAAGAAGATCCGGATCACGATCGACATCCTCGACTAAGAACCCGTTCTAAGGTCCTTTGCGGTGCCGCCGCGATACCTGGGTGAAGGCGGAGGTCGCCTCGTGTACCTGCCTTTCTGGTGCATCGCCATTAGCAACGTCGATGTCCGCACTGCGGCGAGGAGATCAAGCCGATCGGCACCGGTGATCGCTCAGTGGAATACGAGTGGGTGCCTGGCCGCTTCGAGCGCCGCATCCACGTCGTCGAGGTGGGTCGCTGTCCTTGCAAACTGCACTACGCGCGCGGTCCGGCACCACCGCGCGTGCGCGAAGGATGCACGTATGGTCCGGCCTTCCTCGCCAAACTCGCCGTCGACAAGTGTGCCGATGCGACGCCCATCTATCGTGTCGAGAAGGCCATGCGGCGCGCGGGCATTCCGTTGTCACGCAGTACGATGAATGCTCTGGTCTTGCTCGCTGCCGACGTGTGCACTCCGTTGTGGGAGGCCACGCTCGCGGAGGTTCGCGCCGACCCGCACGTGCAGGCGGACGAGACGAGCTGCCGCACCCAGACGCGCGACAAGCGCTCGTTCGTCTGGACCTTTCTCTCGAAGGTGCACACTGTCTACGTCTTCAGCCCTTCGCGCAGCGGAGAAACGCCGAACAAGCTGTTGGGCGGGACCAAGGGAAACCTCACCGTCGACGCGCACACCGGGTACAACCGTGGAACATCGCGATCGAGAATAGCGAGCAAGAGTGCCTGACCTCAGCGCGAAGGTGCCACGCGAGCGGTACCCATCGATGTAGGATGCGGACGATGACGAACGCGATCGCGGAAGTTTTGCCGGAGACCGCGACGGCGGGGATCGCCGAAGAGAAGCAGGTCCCGCTGGCGCTCCTTTTTGCGATGTTCCTGACGACGCTGGTCACCCTCGCGCTTCAGCTATGCCTTTCGCGCATCCTGTCGGTCACCGTGTCGTACCATTTTGCATTTCTCATCGTGGCGTTCGCCATGCTCGGAATGGCTGCCTCGGCGGTCAAGATCTTCGTCGAGCAAAAAAGTGGGGAGGGGGGCAAGCGGTTGGGGGCACCGGCGGCCGCGCAGGCGAGCGCCGGCCTCATCGTCGTCGGCACGTTCGGATTCGTTTTCACGCGAACGACGAACGAGCTTTTGGCCGCCGTTCAGCTCGCGTTGTTGGGGAGCGTTCTGGCCGCCGCTTTCTACTACTCCGGCTACGTCGTCGCTTATCTGCTGGCCCACTACGCGAAGCACGTGGTCCGCCTCTACTTGGTCGATCTTCTCGGCGCCGCGATGGGTTGCCTTTTCGCGGTCATGCTGCTCGACCACACGTCGGCGCTCAATGCCGCGCTGGTTTGCGCGTGGGCGAGCGCAGCCGCCGGTGTCTGCCTCGCTCATGCGGTAGGGACGAGACGTGACCAGCGCGTCGGCGCCGGCCTGCTCGCGCTGTATACCGTCGTTACCCTCTTCGCTCTTCTCCACCCGAGCGTCACGCGGTTGCGCTTCGCCAAGCACACCCAGAGCAATGTCATCTGGGAAAAATGGAACAGCCTGGCCCGGGTGACCGTCAGCCTGCGCGACCGGGACGGGCGGAACGATCAGACCCATCCCGTCTGGGAAGCCGGCTGGGGAATGAGCAATGCCTTCACGGGCTTCGTGCCCGAGAGCCTCTGGATCGAGCTCGACGCGGATGCCGGTACGCCGATCATCCGCGACGGCGGGACGGCGCCGCCGGAGCGCATCGATTTCCTCAAGTGGGACGTGACGGCTTCCGCTTACTGGTTGCGGCCCGAGCGGGTGGGATCGGTCTTCATCATCGGCGGCGGGGGCGGAAGGGACGTGCTCACGGCGGCGCACTTCGGCGCGGCGCGCGTGGATGTCATCGAGATCAACCCGGCGGTGATCGAAGCGAGTCGCGATGTATTCGGAGCCTACGGCGGAGGCGTCTATGCGCTCCCCCAAGTGAGCCTCACGCAAGCCAATGCGCGCAGCGAGCTCGCGAATAGCCACGCACGCTACGACATCATCCAGATGTCGATGATCGACACCTGGGCCGCGACGATGGCAGGTCAGCTCGTACTGACCGAAAATACTCTTTACACCCAGGAGGCGTTCGACCTTTT
>DASWDH010000077.1:0-4412 GCA_036395495.1 Polyangiaceae bacterium | reverse complement strand
CTGCAACAGAAACTCTTTCTCGGTAATGTCGAGGCGAAGCGCGACTGGGGCTTTGCCGGCGATTACGTCGAAGCCATGTGGCTCATGCTGCAGGCCGAGCGGCCGGACGACTTCGTCATCGCCACCGGCGAAACGCACAGCGTCCGCGAATTCTTGGAGAAGGCTTTTGGCATGCTCGATCTCGACTACCGCGAGTACATCGAGCACGACCCCCGCTACGACAGGCCTTCGGAAGTCGATCTGCTCTTGGGAGATGCGGCCAAAGCACGAAAAGTCCTCGGTTGGCAGCCGAAGGTGAGCTTCGACGGGCTGGTGAAGATGATGGTAGAGGCCGACCTGCGGCTCGCCCAGGACGAGAAGACGCTCGAGCTGCATGGCAATGGCTCAACGAGGGGAGAAGAGCCATGATCGATTGGCCGACGGCGCGTGTCGTCGTGACCGGAGGGGCGGGATTTCTGGGGAGCTTCGTCATCGAACGCCTGTCCGCGCGCGGAGCCAAGCACGTCTTCGTGCCCCGCGCTTCGGAGTACGACCTCGTGGACGGAGCAGCCGTTCGACGGCTGCTTGCGGATACGAAGCCCACCCTCGTGCTCCACCTGGCCGCGCGGGTGGGGGGCATCGGCGCCAACCGCGACAACCCGGGTCGGTTCTTCTACGAAAACCTCATGATGGGGGTGCAGCTCTTGCACGAGTCGTATCGCGCGGGGGTCGACAAAGTCGTCGCGCTGGGCACCGTCTGCGCCTACCCGAAGTTTTGCCCCATTCCCTTTCGGGAAGACGATCTCTGGAATGGCTATCCGGAGGAGACGAACGCCCCGTATGGGATCGCAAAAAAGGTGCTCGGCGTGCAGTCTGCCGCGTACCGGGAGCAATACGGCTTCAACTCCGTGGTCCTCTACCCGGTGAATCTCTACGGCCCTCGCGACAACTTCGATCTCCAAACGAGTCACGTCGTGCCCGCCGTGCTGCGCAAGTTCCACGAAGCGAAAGTGAACGGCGAGCGCGAGGTGGTGTTATGGGGCGACGGCTCGGCCACGCGCGAGTTCTTCTATGTCGAAGACTGCGCAGAAGGGATCCTGCTCGCCGCCGAGAAGTACGACTCCAGCGAGCCGGTGAACCTCGGTTCCGGCGAAGAGATCTCGATCAAAGACTTGGCCGTCAAGATCGCTCGCCTCGTCGAGTTCGACGGTGAAGTTCGCTGGGACACGACCAAGCCGAACGGTCAACCCCGCCGCCGTCTCGACGTGAGCCGCTCCCGCGATCGCTTCGGGTTTCGCGCGATGACGCCCTTCGAAGAAGGGTTGCGCACGACCTACGCGTGGATGACCGCGCGCGAAAGAGGCCAATCATAGTCGATGACCGGCCCGGCTCACCTCTGGGCAACCAGGACGACGCCCGCCGCGACCATGGCCATCCCCCCGAGCATGCGCCAGGTCAGCACGTCCCCGAAGCACACTTTGGCTGCGAGCGGCACGATGACGTAGACGAGCGCGACGAATGGCGTAGCCACAGTGAGCGGGACCCGCTTCAGCACCGCAAGCCACGTGAGGACCGACACGCCATAGGCGACGACGCCCGCCGCGAACATGGGGCTCGTGAGCAACGTAACGGGTTTGGACGGATCGGCACCGCGCAGGGCGGCGCTGCGCAAGAGCAATTGCGCGCCGCCGTTCAAAACGAGCGTGCAAAAGATGAGAAGGATCGATCGGGGCGACAATACGAAATCTCCGGCAGAAAAAGGCCTAAGGGATGTATTCCAACAAGCGCAGGATGCCCCTTCGCAGCGGCGAACGGTGATGTGACGCGTGGCTCGTCCTGGCGAGCACCTCTTCTCGGTGAGCCAGGTACCAGTCATACGATTCGATGAACATCTCTTCGTTGCTCTTGCGAGAGACGAACCCGAGCTTGCTCTTTGCCTTCGTCAGGTCGAAGAACATTTCGCGCCCGTACATGAGCGAATGGTAGGCGCCGAGCGGGGAAAGCCCGAGGGCGCTCGTCATTCGCATCGCGGCCACCGTCGGCCCCATAGGAAGCGAACGCACCCGGCTGGCGGTTCCCGCGTGACGGATCAAAGCCTCGAGCGCCTCGCGCATCGTGCCGAAGCGTTCGGCCCCGATGTTGAACGTCTCGCTGCCGGAAAGCTCGCCTGCCCGAATGCAGGCTTCGGCCAAATCGTCGGCGTGAACGAACTGGTAACGATTGTCACCTCGTCCGAGGACGTAGATGCGCCGGCCCGTTCGTATCCACTCGAAGAGGATTTGGAATATGCCCAATCGGCCATGCCCCAGAATCGTCCGCGGTCGAATCACCGAAACGTCGAGGCCGTCGCCGACGAACCTGGCGGCAATCCGCTCGGCCTCCCACTTGGCTGCGCCGTACGGCTCCTGCGGGCGCGGTTGCACGGTGTCGTCGACCGGATTTTTCGGCGGAACGCCGAAAACCGCGCTCGACGACATGAGGACGATTTTGCCGACGCGGCGATCGACGGCCGCTCGCAGCAGGTTTTCGGTGCCCCCAACGTTGACGCTCCAGAAGAGCTTGCGATCCTTGGCCAGTGGCACTTGAGCGACGTTGTGGTGGACGATGTCGACCCCGCGACACGCGGCGCTTACCGCGGCGAAGTCTCGAATGTCGCCCCTCAAAAAAGGCACGTTCGAAGGGCGGTCCTCGGCGTCGTTGAGATCGAAGACGGTCACGCGGTACCCTCGCCGACAGAGCGCAGCTACGAGAAGCGAGCCGAAGTAGCCCGACCCTCCGGTCACCAGTGCGTGACGTTGCGTGCTCAGATCGAAACTCCGTGCGCACGACACCACTCGATGGACCGGCGCATCCCTTCCTCGAGCTCGATCTCCGGGTCGTAGCCGAGGTCGCGCCGCGCGGCATCGATCGAGACTGCGATCGATTCCGCGAGCTCGCCCGCCACGTGGATTTCCTGGTTGTAGAAGCCGGCCATCTGAACCAACGAATCGACGAAGCGGGCGACATCCGAACCGAAGCCGGGCAGGTAGCGCGGGCGGATCGAGACCTCCAGCACCTTGGCGACGGTCTCGATGATTTCCACGAAAGAGTACGGGCGCCTGTCGGTGATCCAGTAAGTCTTGCCCGCCGCCTTCTCGGACGCGCTCGCCAGAAGCAGCCCTTGCACGGTGTTGTCGACGTAGCTCATGCTGCGGAGGTTGTCGCCGCGACCGAAGACGATCGGTTTGCCCTTCTTGATCATCTTGAAAAACCGGCTCTGGCGGGGCGGTTGGTTCGGCCCATAGAACCAGCACGGACGCACGACGACGCCCTCGATACGCCCAGCGCGGTGCGCATCATTCACCAACCATTCGGCCTGCAGCTTCGACAAGCCATAGTTGAGGTACGGACGCGGCGGATCGTCCTCGGTCATCAACCGAGAGGCGCTATCGTTCAGACCGGCCGGCGAGTTCGAGCTCACCAAGATGAAACGTTTGGCCTTGGAGCCGACGGCCGCGGACAAGAGGTTCTTCGTACCGGCGACGTTGATGTCGTAGAGATCTTGCACCTTTCGCGGGTGGATGATTCCCGCTGCATGAAAGACCATCGTCGCGTCGCGGCAGACGTCTTCGAGCGCGCGCTCGTCCCGAAGGTCGGCGCGGACGATCTCCACATTCGGGCCCAACTCTTCGAGCGGGCTCGGATCGGCAGTGGGCTGCACGACGCAGCGCACCCGGGTTGGTTCCGTTCTGATGGATCGAAACGTCGCCCCTCGGACGAGCGCCTCTACCAACCTGGTGCCGAGCCAGCCGGGAACGCCGGTGACGACTGCTAAGCCGTTCTTCATTTCCCATTCACCATTTCGGAGTGCGGGGATCGGGTGTCGGCGTCGTTTGGACGAGTCATTATTTCGACTGCACTTCCGGGCATTCTTGCCCTTCCTTGCGCCTGAGCAGCGCCTTGATACCGCCGGGAGAGCCGCCCGGGCAATAGTTATCGGTGAGGTACTTTTCGAAAATGGGATATTCGTCCATGGTCCGCGTACCTGGATAAGGCAGCATCAAGATGATCGGAGGCTTGTTCTCCTCGAGCTCGCGCAGAAGCGTCTCGCGAGCCCCCGGAGACGCCCGCGCATCCTCGTCTTCCAGGGAATTCTGCGACGATCCGACGACCGTGCCGGACACCATCAGCGTGAAGACGAATCGAGATGCCGGATTCCGCTTGCAAGCAGAATAGTAAATGCCGCCCCACCCCCACACGAACAGCGTGTCGGTGCTCTGGCTGTTCGCATCGACGAATGCGCACACGGCATCGGCCTCGCCGCTGACCCGGTTGGATTGGGTAATGTGCAGCGTCTCCCCCACGCCGAATCGCGCCACCAGAACCAAAGGAAGCAGCGTGGCCGCGCCGAGCAGCATCCGACGGAGATCGCTGAATACGTTGGTCTTCTCATC
>DASWDH010000076.1:0-1989 GCA_036395495.1 Polyangiaceae bacterium | reverse complement strand
CGATACGAGCGGCGACGGCACGAGCGGCACAGTGAACATCGTGTCGCAGGGGAGAATGACCCCCGCCCAAGCGGCGAGCATCCGGGCCCAGGCCATGCTCGAGTTGGTCGCCGTGTGCAAGACCGAAACGACTCCTCCCACCGCCGCGCTTGACCCAGGGAGCTCCGAAATACTTTTGGCGGGCGACACCGAGACGGCCACGAGCACCGCCTGGTGCGACCCATCGCTCCTTCCCGAATCGGTGCGCAATTTCATCACCGCCTTCATCGACCGTGAGATCGAGCGTATCGAATTGAAGCTCGAAATGCTGGCGGTACGTCGTCAGTTTCAGTCGCTGGCGCTCGACGTCGCGCAGATCATCGATGACTACAACGCGTCGATGGAGCAGGGGCGGGTGGCCGAGCTTTTGCCTCGTTGGACGTTGCGCAATCTGGATAGCGAGCTCTTGCGAGCGGAGACATCGCAACTCGTCGATGCGGTGACCTACGATCTTTATCCGGTTCTGCTTCTGCGCTACTCGCCCATCCTCGCTTCGATTGCCAACGATCTGGTTTTGAACCCGGCGCTCATGACGCTGGTCAACGCCAAATGGGACGCGCCGGTGGCCGATCTCGCCAACGCGGCGGCCGCCGCCGCCACCCATCTGTACAATACGACCGAGCGCATCAAAGAGCGTTACCCGAGCATCGAGCCGAAGTTCGTCGCGCTCAGCTTTCCTCGGCCCGGCAAGAAGGCGACGACCTGGCTTCACACCGACGGCACCGGAGTTTGGCAAGCGGCTACCACCGGCAACCACGTGGCGTCGTTCCAGATTCTACCCGAACATCTTTATCGTATGGCGGGGGGGCCGGCGACGCTGCTCTGTCAGGAAGAGGTGCCGGTCATTCGCGACCTAGCCGTGATCTTGGCGGGTGGGACGATCGACTCGAACGCCGAAGGGAAGCTCAATCCCCGCAGCTTCTCGCTCTATTCATACAGCGCCACCAAGCTGTTCTTTCCGACGGCCGCCGTATTCGACTCCAATCACAACGTTTACAGCGAGGGGGGGCCGCTCGAGTTCGAGATCAAGTCGGATTGGACGTCGCTCGACACTTTGGTTCTCGCCGCCGCCGACGTATCTACCGTCAAAACCAAATACGACGCTGCGCGCAGCGATCCGACGAAGAGCATGAACGCGCGCGGTCTTTCTCCGTTCACTTCGTTCACCATCGACTTTTCGGCGCTCTACGATCCGGCCTACGGCTTGGGCACGTCGCCCGTGGACCTCGCCGATCAGATCGTCCTCGCGATGATGGTGGAGTACCGCAAGGTGGCCCCCGATCGCACCATGCGTTGGATCAGCACCTGCCAATAGAAAGAGCTTCGTCCCATGAAGACGCGTTCATTCTGCCTCTCGGCATTGGGCATCGTCGTGCTCGGCTCGACGCCCGCGCTCGGCTTCGAGCGCATCGAGCCCCCCGAACTCGCGGTTGGGCAAAGGGCCAGTCTCGCCGGATCGTTGGCGGCGATGTCCTATGGACCTGCCGACGTGAGCCGCGGAGGATTCAGTCTGCCTTCGCCTTTTGCGGCACCGAAGGAACGGGGCGAGCTCTCGGCGCCGATTTTCCCGACCTACAACCCAGATAGCGGGATTTCGCCGTGGGGAATGGGGTTTGCAGCGACGCTCGCGCTCACGCGTTCGCGCATCATCGGCAATCTGGCCTACGATTTCGATCGAGGCGACGAGCTCACCGGGCCTTTCGGTCGGCTGGTGCGCGGCGTCGACGGTGACTTTTATCCCATCGGTCTCGAAAAGCTGGTACGGGTGGTCCCCTCCGGTGACGAGTTCATCGCCTACCTTCCGGACGGTGCGCGCTGGACGTTCGGTGGCGCAGCGCGCGTCATCGCGTCGAGCGGCACGTACGCCTGGAACCTGCGTGAAGTGCGCGATCGCGTCGGCCATCTGACCACGCTCAGCTGGGCGGCCAACGAATCCGGTAATTTGTTCTT
>DASWDH010000075.1:0-6512 GCA_036395495.1 Polyangiaceae bacterium | reverse complement strand
AACATGATCGCGAAGTGGTACCAGTAGGCAATAAGCGTCTTCATGCCTGGCAACCCGGAAAAGACGCGCGACATGCCGATCGCCAGCGACACCGCGCCTCCGGTGCGGGCCGCGATGATCTCGCGACTGTCGCGGGCCATCATCGGAAGGTCCGTCACCCGGATGCCGAGGCGCAGAAAATCCCCATCGGTGAGCTCAGTCGCCGTTTCCTGCGTCGGATCGACATGGTACCCGAGCGCCGCCAGCGAGCGGTTGGAGAGGTGCAAAAGCTCGCTCGCCTTCACGCTTTTGCCGGCGAGAGACGAAGACGAGTCCCCCTCCGAAAGGCCGAGGTGCTTTCGATCCTGCGGCGTCAAAAGGGGACCGACCGCGGCGAGGTCCTCCGCGCTTCGCGCGAGACCGTGTCCGCCAGGAGCGGCTACCAACGGTATCGCCGGATCGGTATTGATGGCGAAGTAGTCACTCGGCGGCATCGCGGTCGCCGCGAGAAGCGCGGTAATGCCGACGAGGCCCTCCATCAGCATGGCGCCATAACCGATGCCCCGGCAGTCCGTCTCCTTGTCGATCATCTTCGGCGTCGTTCCGCTCGATACGAGCGCGTGAAAGCCGCTGATCGCGCCGCACGCAATGGTGATGAAGACGAAGGGAAAGAGCTGCCCCTTCACGATCGGGGTGAACGTCTCGTTGCCGACGACGACCGCCTTCGAGCTGACCGCGTTGATGAGCGGCATCTCGATGAGTGGATTGACCAAGACGATGCCGATCACCAGGAGCGCGATCGTGCCGATCTTGAGGTAGCTGGACAGGTAATCGCGGGGGCAGAGGAGCATCCACACCGGCAGCACGCTGGCGGCAAAGCCGTAGATCGCAATCGAATACGTGAGGGCGTCCTGCGAGAGCTTCAGGTGTTCGCCGATGGGCCCGTCCTGGATGGGCTTGCCCAGCACGAGCGCCAGCATCAACAGCACGACGCCGAAGATGGTCGCCTCGCGGATTCCGCGGATCGAGCCTCCGCGCACCTTGTAGATGTAAAGGCCCATCCCGAGCGCAATGGGAATGGAAAGCCCGATCGTGAACACGCCCCACGCCGACTCTGCGAGCGCGCCCACCACGACCTTGCCGAGCCCGGCCAGCGCGATGATGACGATGAACAGAATGGCCAGCCCGGTCACGACACCGAGCACCGGGCCGAGCTCTTCGCGCGCGATCTCGGCGAGCGAACGCCCGCGTCGCCGCACCGAAGCGACGAGGATCACGAAATCGTGGACGGCTCCGCCGAAGACGACTCCAAAAAGGATCCAGGTGTACCCGGGCAGGAAACCGAATTGCGCGGCCAGGACCGGCCCGATGAGCGGACCGGCGCCGGTAATGGCGGCGAAGTGGTGTCCGAAGAGGACCCACCGGTTGGTCGGGTGGAAGTTGTGCCCGTCCCGCAGCGTGTGGGCTGGCGTCGCCCGTAGATCGGACAGCCCCAAGACTTTGGCCGCAATGAAGGCCGAATAATAGCGGTAGGCAATCGCCAATACCGCCAGCGCCGTGAGCATGAACCAGATAGCGTGCATGGCTGCCGGAGTATGCCGGGCGCCGGCGTCCGGGGCAAAATCTACCGTTTCGACACGGCCGCGCGCCTGCGACCGTAAAGGCCACGCAGTTCGTTCTTGGCGCGCTCGAGCACGCGCTTGCGCGAGGGGCTGAGGTTTCGACCGCCCCGATTGATATAGAAGTTCAGCATCGACATCGCCGAACGGAAGGGCTCGGCCTTGCGCCGCCGGCTCCGCTCCGCCGAGCGCTTGAGAGACGCGGCGATGTCGCGTGAACTTCCCTTGAAAACGCCCTGCTCGAGGTCGAGCGCATCGCTCGTTTCCATGACGCGGCGTGACCATCGCCCGCGCCGCGGTCGAGTTCGATTGGACGGCTGTGACATCGGATCGCGCCCCTTTGGCTGTGAGCTCCCCCGAAGCAAAGCGCGCACCAACCATTTATGAGGTAAGTATACTTACCTCGGTCGGCCGTGCGGAGAGAGCCGCACCCACCTCGCGCTCGTCGCTTTCTCGACGGCGACGCGCGATCCGCCCAGAACCTGCGTCCTCGGCGTGGATCCGCTATCGTAATTGGGCTTGCGTCATCTCTCCCTCATCCCCCTCGCCGCTTCGGTCGGATTGCTGGCATCGATCCCGCTAACGCTCCACATGGCCGAGGCGGTCGCCGCGACGACCGACACGGTGATGCCGGTTTCCGAAATCAAGACCGGCATGAAGGGGTATGGCCTCACGGTTTTTCGGGGGACCGAGCCGGAGCGGTTCGACGTCGAGGTCCTCGGGGTCATCCGGCAGTTTCGACCGCACCAAGACCTCGTGCTCATCAAGACTTCCCACCCCCGGCTCGAGATAGCGAAGGTGGTCGCCGGGATGAGCGGAAGCCCCGTTTTCCTCAACAACAAGATGATTGGGGCCTATGCGTACGGATGGCAGTTCGGCTCGGAGCCCATTGCGGGGGTCACGCCGATTCAGTCGATGCTGGATGAGTTGGCGCGCCCTCTGCCGATCATGAGCCCCATCCCGGCGCTGCCCACCCCCGCCCGCCGAGAAGGAGCGTCGCTCGGCTCGCAGGGTGACGGGGCCGCGCAGGGCACCGCTTTCACGACGGACGCGGGCACCTACGATCTTCGCGCGCACGCGCAGCGGCTGGCCGCGCGCGCCAACCCCGGCGGCGAGACGCACGGAAGCAAGCTTCTGCCCGTCGCGACACCCATTCTTCTGGGCGGCATGGGGGACGGCGCGGCCAAACTCGCGCGCGATTTGCTCGAGCCGCTCGGCCTCGAACCGGTGCAGGGGGGAGGCGCGGGAAACGCAGTAGACGCCGACGCTCCCACGCGATTCGTCAACGGAGGGGCCATCGGCGTGCAGCTCGTCAGCGGCGATATCTCCGCCATGGGCCTCGGCACCGTGACTCGTGTCGAAGGCGACAAGCTCGTCGCGTTCGGACATCCCATGATGAACGGCGGCGTGACGGCCATGCCGACCGCCATCGGTCGCGTGCATTGGGTACTCGCCAGTCAGATGAGAAGCTTCAAGCTCGGTGAAGCCGTGCGGCCGCTCGGCGCCCTCGTGAACGATCGTCAGGCGGCGATCGTGGTCGACTCGAAGAGCGTCGCTCCGCGCTTTCCGGCCACCGTCGAGATCGAGGGCGTTCCCGGCGCACCTCACAAGAGCTGGTCGTTCACCATCGCGCACGAGAAGTTCATGTCCCCGTCGTTCGTCGCCATCGCCGTGGGCAGCGCGATCGAAGCGACCACTTCCGAGCGACGCGACGTCACCTGGCGTGCGACCACGGAAATCGTCGTCGCGGGGTACGGCACGATCAGGCTCGAAGACGGAGGCGTCGCGGTGGGCGGCACGCCCGACGCGGACGAGTGGGTCCGCTCGCGCGCCGTGCGCGCCATCGGCGCTATTCTCAATAATCCCTGGCAAACCGCGCGCGTCGAGAAGCTGACCACCAAGCTCAGCGTGCGATTCGCGCGCGACAGCTATCGGCTTCGAGGAGCGGACGCACTCGCCGACGTGATCGACGCCGGCCAGCCCGCGCGCATTCGGCTCCACCTGCTTCCCTTCGCGGGAGCCGAGGAGCAGAAGGTGATCGAGGTGCCCATCCCCCGCGAGCTCGCCGGTAAAGATGTCGACATCGAGCTCGCGCCTGGCTACACGGAAACGCCGGAGCTCCCCTCACCCGAGCGATTGGCCGACTTGATCAGCAACCTTCCGCGTCAGAACTATCCCCTCGACAGTATCGTCGCGTCGATCAAACTCGGCGAGCACGGCGTCGCATTTCGTGGCCAGGTCGCCGGCCGGCTTCCTCCGGGCGCGCTCGACTTGCTGCGGCCTGGGAGCGACACCGCCGCGCCCGAACCCTTCGTATCGTATGTTCGCACCGCCGTTCCGATTCATCGGATGATCGAAGGCAAAGACCGCGTGCGCGTGCACGTACGGCCCGTCCTTCGATAAGTTCTTCCCTTCCCCGCTCATGAAACTCTCCTCCCGGTTCGTCGCCCTCGTGCTTTCCATCGGACTTGCTGTCGCGCCCGCTGCGCGCGCCGTGGGAACACGCACATTCGAGCTCAACAGCATCGACGAGCTTTCCGGCGGAGATCTCAAAGGCACGACCGTCGACTCGCTCGGACGGGTGCGCGCCGGCTTCGATTTGGGATCGCTGCCGGTCGGCGAAGCTACGTCGATCTGGAGTGCCCTCCCGCAGGCCGATGGCAGCGTACTTCTCGGCACCGGCAACAGCGGCCGGATTTTCCGGGTGGCCGGCGGACAGGTCACGCCCTACGGCGAGACCGGCCAGCTCGCGGTCACCGCGCTCGTCGTGGGGTTCAACAAGGCGGTGTTCGCCGCTACGATCCCCAATGGGCGCGTCCTGCGCCTCGACGGGAACAAGGCCGCCAAGTTCGTCGATCTCGAGGGGGCCGATCACGTTTGGGCCCTGGCGTTCGACGCCAAGCAGAACGCGCTTTTCGCCGCAACGGGGCCGCAAGGAAAGCTCTTTCGGATCGACGGCTCTGGCAACGCGCAGGTCTATTTCGACAGCGACGAGCCGCACCTGGTTTCGCTCGCGCTCGCCGATGGAACGCTCTACGCGGGTTCGAGCGGAAAGGCATTGCTCTACAAGATCACCGGGCCCGGTCGGGCCACCGTCCTTTACGATTTCCCGGGCGAGGACGTGAAAGGGGTGGCGGTCGGTCCGAAGGGGGTCGTCTATGCCATTTCCAACGAATACAGCGATCTTCCCGACATTCCGAAGCGCGGCAGCTCGGGGCAAACGCCGGCGGCGCCGGTAACGGCGGCGCGCCCCAAACCCGGCAAGGGGACCCTCACCCGAGTGGACGACGGAGGTCGCCCGGAACGGCTGCTGCGCCGCGAAGATACGCACTTCGCGTCGGTCGCCGTGGGCGACGATGGCCGCCCCTACGTCGGCACCGGCGTCGAGGGACGCGTGTACTCGGTCGACGATGCGCACACCTCGACGCTGGTGGCCGACACGGATGAGCGCCAAATCGCGGTCCTCATTCTCGCCGGCGGCAAGCGCTTCATCGCAGGCAGCGATCCGGCGGTCCTGCACGAGGTACGCGGCATGGCGGGGCCGAACGCCGTCTGGACCAGCAAGGTCCTCGATGCCGGGCTCCGGGCGCACTTCGGTCGGCTCGTGTGGCGTGCGACCGGCACCGTCGAGATGTCGACCCGCAGCGGTAATACCCAGGTTCCGGACAAGACGTGGAGCGACTGGAGCGCGCCGCTTCCCTCGCCGGGCAAAGTGGCGAGCCCCGCGGCACGCTTCGCGCAGGTGCGAGCACGCTTCTCGCGGGACCCCAACGCCGTCGTCTCGCAGGTCGTTCTGCCTTTCGTCACCGACAACCTGCGTGCCGTGGTGACCAGCGTGGACGCGCAACCCAAAAACACACCGCCGGCCGTAAAAGAAAAAGAAAACGTCTTTCCGAGCTCGGGTGGCGAGCCCGAGCGCCATGCGACCGTCATCAAGCTCACCTGGAAGGTGGACAATCCCGATTCCGATGCTCTGCGCTATCGGCTGTCGTATCGGCTCGACGGGCAGAACGTCTATCGCGAGATCACCCGCCCCGACGAGTCTCTCACCAAGACCGAATACGAATGGGAGACGGCGTCGCTGCCCGAAGGTCCCTACCGCGTGCGCGTCGAAGCGACGGACGAAACGGTGAATCCACCCGACCGATCCTTCAAGCATGCGCTGGAATCGCCGGTGATCATCGTCGACAACACGCCGCCGGTGTTCCGGACCCTTGCCGCTCAAGGCCGGCGCATCCGCGGCGACGCCGTCGACGGAGTCGGGCCCATCGCACGGATCGACGTCGCCGTCGACGGGCGCACCGAGTGGCGACCGTTCTTGCCGGCCGACGGAGTGTTCGACGAAACGGTGGAAGCCTTCGATTTCGATGTGTCGACGTTCGTGGGCGCGGGCAACCACCTGGTGGCCGTCCGCGTCTTCGATCAAGCGGGCAACTTCGTCGTGCGCAATGTCGAAGTTCGATAACGAGACTTAACGGATGGGTCGGTCCGGATGGCCTCGAAACGACAAAAGGGGCGATGTGCTAGTCTTTTCGTGAAGCAGTTCCATCGACGTCGTCCTCCTTATGCATCGAATGTCTTTCGCCAAAACCATGACAGCGCGGCTCGCGGGAGTGGGATCCGCTGTGCTCGCGCTCGCCTGCGGCGCCAGTGGCGACGAACTCGTGTCGGACTGCACCAACGGGGCCTGCATTTTCGATAGCGGCGTCGATCGCAGCAAGGACGACAGCCCGGTCTCTCCCCCGTTCGACGACGCCCCCCCCGACGTGGAGCTAACACGAAGTCCGCTCTGCGGAAGTGCCGGCTGCTTTCCTGGCAATCTCAGCGCTTGCGGGCCTCCTCCCGCGGTAGACGGCTCCTACTACCCGCCGGTCCAGCAGCAGGTCGATGCCGGCGAGGAAGGCAACGCCGCCG
>DASWDH010000074.1:0-4814 GCA_036395495.1 Polyangiaceae bacterium | reverse complement strand
CAGGCGCTCGGCCCGCTCGAGACCGCGATGAGCTTCAAGATCGAGGAGACACCCTCCAGCGTCGGTGGTCGCGTCGCTTACTTCCAAGCGCGAGCCCTTCAGGCGAGCGGCGATGCCGCGGCCGGCAAGCGGGCTTATGCGCAAGTGATTCGGGATTACCCGCTGTCCTACTACATGCTCCAGGCGTACGCGCGCCTCGCCGAGATCGATGAGCGCGAGGCCAAAGCCTTGCTCGAGGAAGTGCTCGCCCGCGAGCCGCTCGGGAAGTTCGTCATCGAAGACGACGAACTCTTTCATTCGGTCGGTTTCGTGCGAGCGGTCGAACTTTTGCGCCAGGGCGAGAGCGACTTCGCGCGGAGGGAACTTTCCAAGCTCGGCCTGCTCAAGGACGGCGCCAACCCGCGAGCGCTCTGGGCGGCCGCCGCTCTCTACGCGCGGGCGGGATTTCCGCAGATCTCTCATAGCTTCCCCCGAGCGCGCGTTTTCGACTGGCTCGCCCACTACCCCGTCGGCCGATGGCGCGACGCCTGGGAAATCGCCTACCCGCGCGCCTTCTCCGACGTCGTCGAGCGCGAAGCCAAGAAGAACGGCATTCCGTCGGCCCTCGCCTACGCGGTGATGCGCGAAGAGTCCGCCTTCGATCCGGAAGCCGTGAGCCCGGCCAAGGCTTTCGGGCTCATGCAGCTCATCGTGCCGACCGCCAAAAAAGTCGCCAAAGACGTGGGCATCGCCTGTGACGAGAGCTTGCTCGCGCGTCCGGAGACGAACGTCGCGCTCGGGTGTCGGTTTCTCGCCGACCTTCGCGCGAAGTTTCCGGTCAACCCGCATCTGGCGATTTCGGCCTACAACGCGGGGCCGGGCGCGCCCGCCCGATGGATCGCGGGGCGCGAATCGGACGACTTCGACTTGTGGGTCGAGCAGATCCCCTACGAAGAGACGCGGCGCTACACCAAAAAGGTACTGGCGAGCTACGCCGCCTACGCATTTCTCTACGAGCGCGGAGGTGTCGACGCAGCGATCAAGCTGCCGAAGACGGTCGTTACGCGCACCTCTACATTTGCGGGTGCAGACGCGGTAAAGTAGCGACCCCCATGGTGGTCGCAGCCACATCGCAGGCGATGGTCGGTGCCGTTCTTTCGGCGCGATATCGACTGCTCCGCTTGCTCGGGGAAGGAGGAATGGGAGCGGTTTTCGACGCGCAGGATCTGCAGGGGCAGGGCCGCTATGCGATCAAGATTTTGCATCCGGAATACGCCACCGACGAGCGCGTGCTCTCGCGCTTTTACGCCGAGGCCGAAGCCATGTCGCGGCTGGTGCATCCCCACATCGCGCGCTGTTTCGGCTATGCGCTGGCCGAGGACCGCTCGCCCTATCTCATCATGGAGCTGCTCGACGGCTCGTCGCTCGCTTCTTATCTCAAGCCGGGTCTCGCCTACGACGCGCAGTACGCCGTACCCATCGGACGCGCTCTGCTCGCGGCGCTGGGAGAGGCGCACCGGCAGGGTGTGGTGCATCGGGACATCAAGCCGGACAACGTGTTTCTCGCTCGTAACCCAGAAGGTCCACCGATCGTCAAGGTGCTCGATTTCGGCATCGCCAAACTCATGGATGCCGCAGGTGGCATGATGAGCAAGACGCGCACCGGCATGCTCTTGGGGACGCCGTCGTACATGAGCCCCGAGCAAATCCGGAACGCCAAGGCGGCCGACCGGCGCAGCGATCTCTGGTCGGTGGGTGTCGTTCTGTACGAGCTTTTCACCGGACGAGAAGCGTTCCCGGCGCCCAACGAGCTGGCCAAGCTCACGCAAGTCCTCACCACCGATCCGGTGCGCGTCGACCAGGGAAAGCCGCACCTAGCGCCCTGGCGCGGCTTTTTCGCGCGCGCCCTGGCTCGCGAACCCGAGCAACGTTTCGCTTCGGCCGAAGAGATGGAGCATGCGCTGACGGCCACCGAGCGTGCGGCCGCCGTCGCCCCCGTCTCCACGACCGATTTGTCCCCCGAGCTCCCGCACGGGATCGCGGTGAGCGGGCAAGCGCCTCAGATTCGAGTGGTGGCGCCGTCGCGTCCGCCTTCGTCTCCGCCGTTCGCGCCGGACACGACGCTGAGAGCGAGTGATGTGCCGGTGGTCGTGCGCTCCGGCGTGGCGCCCTGGCTGGTCGCAGTCGTCGCGTTGCTTTGTCTCGCACTCGGCTTCGCGGCGGGCTTCGTGGTCGGCCGCCTGTGATTCAGCCGGGTGCTCCGTACGTTCCGCACTCGTCGATCGTGATCCTCGCTCCCGGTTCGACCGAAGTGGTCACCCAGCAGTTGCCGCCAATGACCGCGCCGCGCCCGATGACGGTGTCGCCGCCGAGGATCGTGGCATTGGCGTAAATGATGACCTCGTCTTCGATCGTGGGATGGCGCTTCTTCGATTCGGCGGCGCGTGCCTTGCCCTTGGGCAGCGAGCGCCCACCGAGGGTGACGCCCTGATAGATGCGCACGCGCTCTCCGATGATCGTCGTTTCGCCGATGACGATTCCGGTGCCGTGATCGATGAAGAACCACTTGCCGATCGTTGCACCGGGGTGGATGTCGATGCCGGTCTTCTCGTGGGCGTGCTCGGTGATCATGCGGGGGATGATGCTGGCACCCTCACGCAAGAGCCGATTGGCCACGCGGTAACAAATGATGGCGTAGAGCCCCGGGTAGCAGAAGATGACCTCGTCGGTTCCGGTGGCGGCGGGGTCGCCCTCGTAGGCGGCCTCGACGTCCGTCGCGACGGCGGCGCGGACGTCGGCGAGTCCAGCCAAGAATCGCGAGGTGATGTCCTGCGCCGCGTCGTCACAGCGCGGGCAGTCGCGTTGCCGATCGGCCTGCATGTGGCCGCAGCGATGGTGAAGCCCGCGATAAATCTGCTGCCGGAGCCTCTCTTCGAGATCCTTCAATCTTTCGAGAACATAGGCTCGCACTTCGGCGGGCGTCCCCTGCACCAACGGGGCGCCCACGAAACCGGGCAACAAGAGGCCGCGAATGATCTCGATGCAGCGCTGGACCTCTCCTTGCTGGGGAAGCTCATAGGCGCCGATGTGGTGCATCGAGCGCGGACCCGCTTCGTAGCTCGTGAGCATGCTCTCGACGACGTCTTGGAGCTCGCTCGTTATCCTCACTGTTTTGCTGGAATTCATCGAAGTTCCGCTCCGGGGGCTCGCCTCGTGCCCGACGTGGGGGCGTCACCTGGGCGGGGCCACAGCTGACGTCGTAACCCCGCGAGAGCTGCTGGTCAAAGGAGTGTAGCGGCGCCGACGTTTCTCGTTCTACGATGTCAGGAAGGCCATGACCGAGCTCGAAACCCGTTGTCTGGATGCTTTTCCGCTGTGGATCCGATCGTTGGCGGAGGATGCTACCCAGCTGGCGCAGCTTCTGTCGACCGACTCGCTACCGCAAGAGGCCCGAAGGCTCGTGGCCGGCGGGCTCAATTATGTGTTCAAATCCCTGGATCTCGTTCCGGACGGGCTCGAGAGTTTGGGCTTTCTCGACGACGCGTTCGTGCTCCGCGTCGGCTCGCGCTTGGCGCTCGCCGTTCCCCAGGCGAAAGAAGCCGACATGCGCGGCGTGCTCTCGCGCCTTTCGCGCGACGCCCCCCTGGTCGCCGAGTTGCTCGGCGACGATCATGCGCGCCTCGAACGCTACGTTCGCGATTTGACGCAAGGGGCAGCGCGAGGGCGCTCGGTGAGCGAGATCGTCGAGGATCCCAGCGTGCGCAGCGCGTTCGTCAGCGATGTCCACGCGTGGGCCAAGAGTTACACTGCCCCGGCCTTCACCCGCGACGAAAAGAACCTCGTCAAACTCAAATCGTTCCTCGGCGCGAAATTGCCGAGCTAGAGCAGCGGTTAGCCCAGCCGGTTAGCCCTGCGGTTTGGCTTGATCTTGGGGGGCGGCGCGACTGACGGAGGGGCCGTTGGCGGTCATCGAGTTCGAGAGCTCGAGCAGCAGGTCTCGGCACTCGGGCTTGCTCTTGAGATGCGAGACGAGCAGGTTGGTGACCTCGGTGAATCCTTTTTCGAACGTGAGTCCCTCGCGCGTACGAGCGGAGACTTTCTCGCGTCCGGACGCGAGGTCCTCTTCGAGCGCCTCCGCATAACGGGAGAGCTGAGCCCGAAGCTCGTCGATTTGCCGGCGGAGGTCGCGCGCGGTCGCTTCCCGCGCAGCTTGCTTGGCCTCGCGATTTTGCAGCCACTCGCGCTTGGCGACGATCATGGCGTCTGCCGCGCCCGCGCGTTCGAAGATCGCCCGCGAGGCTTGACCGTTTCGCTCGGCGGCGTCGGCTTGCGATTTCGCAGCTTGCGCGGCTTTCTCGGCGAGGGCGATCTCGGCGCGCACCTTCTCCGCCTCTTCTTGAAACGCGGCGCCTTCGCGCAAGACGCGCGACTCTTCGTGGGCGAGCTCCTCCACCTTTCGACCGATCTCGGCGCGCAGCGCGCGTCCGCGGCGTTCGAGGGCTTCGAGCTTGCGTGTGTGCGTCGCCACTTCGCCCTCCAGGCGATTGGCGCGCGCGGCGAGATCCCACGCCTTGGCCACGCCGGCGACGACATCTTGCGGCGCGTTGCCTGACGGATAGGCCCGCGAGACCATCCTCGAGAAGAGCGCGGCGCGGCTCGCCCACTCGATCACCCCCGGCGATTGCGGAGGCGGCGGCGGTGGCGGAGCAGCGAGCGCTTCTTGCTGCGCTCCGACGTCCCACTGCTGCGACGGCAGCGAGCGCTGCAGCGACTTCAGCTCTTCTTGGAGATGGTGGGCATCCTGGAAGCGCTTGCGAACGTCCTTCTCGAGGAGG
>DASWDH010000073.1:0-4411 GCA_036395495.1 Polyangiaceae bacterium | reverse complement strand
AGGTGCCGAAGAGGCCATCATCGCTGCCCGCGTCGAAAAAGCAGAGGCGCTGCGATCGCGGGGTGAAAACCCTTTCGCGAACGACCTTGCTCCGACTCCGCTCGTGCGCTTGGGCGCGCTGCGCGAACGTTTCGTCGCGGCCCGCTCGCCGGAAGGCAAATACGACCCCGCCGGTGTCGCAGCTCTCGCCGAGAACCAAGCCGTGCACGTTGCCGGTCGCGTCGTGGCGATGCGCGGATTCGGCAAGGCGAGCTTCATCCGCCTCCGCGATGGGGACGGGGAGGTTCAGCTCTTCTGTCGCAGCGACTCGCTGAAGGAGCACTTCGGCCGTCTGCAGGAGATCGAGGTGGCCGATTTCGTGGAGGCCGAAGGGCTGCCGATGGTCACCCGAACGGGCGAGCTTTCGGTCGAGCCGATCAGCATACGGCTTCTCACCAAGGCGCTGCGACCCCTGCCCGAGAAGTGGCACGGCCTCACCGACGTCGAGCTCCGCTATCGCCGGCGCTACGTCGATCTGGTCGCCAATCCCGAGGTGAAGGATATTTTCGTGGCGCGGTCGGTCGTCGTGCGGGAGCTGCGTCGCTACCTGGACGACCTCGGATTTCTCGAAGTGGAGACGCCGACGATGCACACCTTGATTGGGGGTGCCGCGGCCAAACCCTTCGTGACCCATCACAACGCGCTCGATATGCGGCTGTACATGCGCATCGCTCCCGAGCTCTACCTCAAGCGACTCGTCGTCGGGGGCCTCGATCGGGTGTACGAGATGGCACGTTGCTATCGCAACGAGGGCATCTCGACCCGCCACAATCCCGAGTTTACGATGCTCGAGGCCTACCGCGCGTACGCCACCTACGAGACGCTCATGGAGATGACCGAAGACATGCTGCGGACGGTCGATGCGCGGCTCGCGCTGGCCATGCCCGACGCGCATGCACGTTGGACGGCCGCGCGCCCTTTTTCCCTGGAGGAGCCGTTCGCTCGCGTGCCCATGAAAGTGGCCGTGTCGCGGGCTCTCGAGCGGGCGGGGCTGCCGAACGACGTTGCACTGGAGATCCGCAAGGGGACCCGCCTGATCAAGGAATGGGCGTCGAAGTCTGCGCGTGCAAAGGCCATCGACTGGAGTAACTTCGCCAAGGCGATGGCCAAAGCCGAAAACGATGGTGAGGCGTTGTTCCTCGCGTACGAATACCTGGCCGAGCCATTTTACGCCGACGATTACCGTACCCAGGCCGGGGACAAGAGCCTGCCGGTCTTCACCACCGAGTATCCTTACGAGATTTCCCCCCTTTCCCGCCGCAAGGACGAAGATCCCAGTCTGGTCGACCGTTTCGAGCTTTTCGTGCACGGGCGCGAGCTCTGCAACGCGTTTTCCGAGCTCAATGATCCAGCCGATCAGGCGGATCGTTTTCGAGCCCAAGTGGAACGCCGCGCGCGTGGCGACGAGGAGACGATGGATTACGACGAGGACTACATTCGCGCGCTCGAGCATGGTCTGCCCCCCACCGCGGGTCTCGGGCTCGGCATCGATCGGCTGACCATGACCCTCACCGCGCAACCTTCGATTCGTGACGTGATCCTGTTCCCGCTTCTCCGCCCCGAGAAGACATCGTGATCCTCCTCGTCAAAATCCTTTGGATCGTTTTGAAAGTTCTGGCGGGCGTCGTTCCGGCGGGTCTACTCGTTCTGCTGATTGTCTACATTCGACGGCACGCGGAAACACTGAAGCGGCATTGGCGTGGATGGATGCGCGCTTTGGCCGTCTTGTTCGGTGTCGCCCACGCCGTCCTCGCTTGGCGTGCGACCCGGCTGCCGGTCTCGCACGGCTCCACCTTCAAGTGGCGGCACGAGATCATTCGCTACGGCGCGGCGGCCACCGCGGTGCTGTTCGCGATTTCGTTCATGATCGCGCTGATGCCTTGGTTTTTCGATCGGCTGGAGGGACACACCTTTCGATCGTTCGTCGCGGTTCGCCACGTTCGAGCGAGCAAGAGCGGCTTTCTCACCGTGATCTCCGTCTTGTCCATCCTGGGCGTTGCCGTCAGCTCCTGTGCTCTCTGCGGCGTTACCTCGGTCATGGGCGGGTTCGGGCAAGATCTAAAACGCAAGATTCTCGGCAACAACGCCCACATCACGATCGACACCAGCGCTATCGGTGGATTCAAGAACTGGGAGGACGTGCTCGACAGGGTACGTCTGGTGCCCGGCGTCGTCGCGGCGACTCCGGTCGTTCGCGGCGAGGGGATGGCTTCGTCGTCGTCCAACACGGCAGGCGCCCTTTTGCGTGGAGTGGATCCAGGCTCGATCGGCAATGTCATCGACCTCATCAAAAACATCGAGGTCGGTAGGTTCGAATATCTGGAGGATCCCGAAAAGCTTACCCACCTGCCCGCCGACGAGGTGATTGGCCTCGGCCCCGGCGGCGAACCTTACTTGAAGGGTCCCGATCTCAACTTCAGTGGTTCGGATATCGATCCGTCGGTCAAAGAAGTGCTCAAAGGCCCTCCGGTGTACCCGGGACTGGTGGTGGGGCGCGAGTTCGCGCGAACCCTGCACGCCTACGTGGGAGACGAAATCACGTTGGTCTCCCCTCTCGGCGATCTAGGGCCGATGGGCATTTTGCCGAGGTCTCGCAAGTTCCGGATCGCCGCCATCTTCTACAGCGGAATGTACGAGTACGATGCGACGCACGTTTACGTGAGCCGGGAAGCCGCGCAGAATTTGTTCTCGATGGGCGACAACATCAGCGCCATCGAGGTGAAGGTCGGGGATGCCGAGCGCGCGAGCGATCTTCGCCTTCCCGTCGAGCAGGCCGTGGAGCGCGAGGATCTTCGAGTGCGTGACTGGCGCGAGCTCAACAAGAATCTGTTCAGCGCGCTCAAGCTCGAGAAAATCGCCACCTTCATCATCTTGTCGATCGCCATTCTCGTGGCAAGCTTCTGCATCATCTGCACGTTGCTTCTCATGGTCACCGAGAAGGGCAAGGAGATCGCCATTCTGAAAGCCGTGGGAGCCACCGACGAATCGATTCTGCAGGTGTTCATGACCGAGGGGATCATCATCGGCGCGGTGGGAACCGTGCTCGGCGTCGTGACCGGATTGGTACTGTGCCTGTCGCTATCCGTTTACGGAGTTCGTCTGGACCCCGACGTGTATTACATCGACCGGCTTCCGGTCGCCGTAAACTGGACCGACTACGTGTCTGTCGCCGTTGCGGCACTCATCATTTGCACGATCTCGACCATCTATCCTGCGCGAGCGGCGTCGATGTTGAGGCCGGTCGACGGGCTGCGGTATGAATGACGCCCATGAAGAAGAACAGGGTCATGACGATACGGCCTGGTAGCAAAGATCTGGAGCTTTGATGCTGGTATCGATCCGCGACGTGCACAAATCCTTCGCTCACATGGGACGAAGCCTCGAGGTTCTTCGCGGGATCGATCTCGATATCGAGGAGCGAGAGATCGTCGCCATCGTGGGGCCGTCCGGCGCGGGCAAGAGCACCCTTCTTCACTGTATGGGGACACTCGATCTGCCGACATCGGGCAAGATCGAGCTGGCCGGACAGGACATCACGCTGCTCGGGGCGATGAAGTCGCGCAAGCTCGCGGCGCTTCGAAATCGGACCATCGGCTTCGTTTTTCAGTTCCATCATCTGTTGCCGGAATTCACGGCGCTCGAGAACGTCGTCATGCCGGGCTTGATTCAGGGCAAGAGTCCCCGCGAGATGGAGCCCGCCGCCAAGGCGCTTCTCTCCGAAGTGGGGCTTGCCGAGCGCATGACGCACCGCCCGGGCGAGCTTTCCGGCGGTGAGCAGCAGCGGGTCGCCTTGGCCCGGGCGCTGGTGCTCTCGCCCAAGCTGTTGCTCGCCGACGAGCCGACCGGCAATCTCGACACGGCCACGAGCTCGACCATGCACGAGCTCTTTTTCGAGATCAACCGCAGCCGAGGCACGACGATCGTGGTGGTGACCCACAATGCGAGCTTCGCCGAGCAGATGCCGCGCGTGATCCACTTGCAGGATGGAAAGGTCGAGAAAGACGTGCGCCGCGGCGCCCCTGCTTCGGCGGTCGCCGCCACCGCGGCCCCCTAACCGTCCCCTCGCTAGTCAGTGGGATCTGGCCGAAGCGTCTTGCCGGCTGTCAGGGTGGATTGAACGGGGAGGCGGAGAGGCGGGGAATTTTTGGTTGATGGTTCGGCGATCCGCCCGCGCGCAACGCGCCGTCGCAGCGCCGCGCCAGCAACAAGATCTCCCCGCCCCCCCGCCTCCTTGTGAATTCTTCCGAACGGTCAGCCATGGCAGCGGGGCGTGGCGGCACGGCTCTGACGTCTGGGACAATGTGGGCAAAAAGCGCCTGTTTCAATCGGTTGACTGCGGCGACGGGGACGTGATTGACTGTATGCGGGCGGT
>DASWDH010000072.1:0-2400 GCA_036395495.1 Polyangiaceae bacterium | reverse complement strand
TGATCACCCCGAGGCCGGCGCCCCCTTCCGGAGTCGCACCAGCTCCACCGCCTTGCCCTCCCCCGGCGGCGCCGCTCGTCGTAGCGATCGCGTCCGGTGCACCACCGCGTCCGTTGGACCCCGCATCGCTCGCCGGGTTGTCCACGGGCGGATCAATGCCGGCCAGCACGTTGCAGGCGCAAACAGGCGCGATCGCCACGGCGACCAGAACGGTTGCCCCACACCATCGGCTCCTCCGGGACGCAAGTCGGGTCCACATCGCGCGAGAAACCATTGCATTGGGCAAGCTTCCTGCAACGAGAATCATCCCCAAGCTGCGATTTTGCGGCCGGTGCACGCATGTGCAGCCTCCAGCCTCGTCGCGCACACCCGTTTACTTTTTCTGCTCCCCCTCCCCCTTGACGAGGCGCAGCTCGAAACCGATGCCTTGGCGCCGCAGCTCGCCCGAACCAAAGCGGCTCTCTGCGACCAGCCGCTGGAGCGCATCCTCCCGGTACGCGTTCTTGAGCAGGACGGAGCGAAAAACGAACCTCGTGAAGAGCGCGCTCGCCGGCGATAGGTTCATGCCCTTCACTTCGGCGTCGACATCCGCCAGCGTGGCTTCTTTGCGCAGGTCGTAGATCGATGCTCGTCCGCCCGGCACCAGCACGCGGTAGGTCTCGTTCAAGGCTCCGAGCGGATCGGTGAAGTTCTTGAAAGCAGCCTGGCACACGACGAAATCGAACGACTCGTCGGGATACGGCATCTGCGATGCATTACCCTGTCGGAAGTCGATCGCGAGCCCCTCCGCTCCCGCATTGTCGCGCGCGATGCGTACGAACGACTCGCTGATGTCGAGGCCGCTCACGCGGAAAGCGCCGCGCTTGGCCAGCTCGATCGCCAGATATCCAGGGCCAGGCGCCAGCTCGAGTACTCGGGCACCGGCCGGCAGCGTCGCCATCAACGCATCGGCACAGCCGCGATGACGCACGTCGCTCTTGGTGTTGCGTGCGTACCAGTTTGCGATGAGGCCCTCCATGGGCAGGCCCTTGTAGGGTTTTTTGTAGGCCTTCTCGGTCACCGTCATCTCTGTCTCCTCGGTTAGTAGTAGTATGTCTAGATATAGTATGACTATTCATACCCGTCAACCGTGAGGGAGTAGGCTACCGGCCATGAGCCCTCCTTCCCGTCCCCGCTCTCCCTTGTGGATGGTGGTGCTCTCCCTCGTCTGCGAGCAGCCGATGCATCCTTACCGAATGCAGGCGCTCATCAGGGAGCGCGGCAAGGACCTCATCGCGAACGTCGCCCAGCGCAACAGCGTGTATCAGACGATCGACGCGCTGCTTCGCGCTGGACTGATCGTGGTCCGCGAAACTTCGCGCGAGGAGCGCCGGCCGGAGCGCACGGTCTACGAGGCGACGGACGAGGGCCGGAGGATCTTACCCTCGTGGCTGCGCACCGTCCTCTCGACGCCGGCTCGCGACTTCCCGGATTTCCCGGCCGCGCTGTCGCTCGTCGCGATGCTCGGTCCGCACGATCTGCGAAAGCAGCTCGAAGCGCGCATGGCGCCGCTCGAGACGAAGCTCGCCGTGCTCGAAAAGCCGGTCCCCGGTCTTGCTCGGCTCTTTCTGCTCGAGTCCGAGTACATGGCGACCCTCGTCCGCGCGGAGCTCAAGTGGCTGCGCGCCATCACCGCCGATCTGCGTTCGGGGCGCCTCACCTGGAGCGAAGCGTCGCTCCGCCGCATGGCCGCGGAATGGGCCTCCCAAGCCGGCCACCCCTCGGAGCCCGAATTGGCTACAGCGAAAAAAGGCGAGAAGCGACCAGCGACGCGCCTCCCCACGGCGCCTCGACAGAGGGCAAAAACCGGCAGAGCGCGATAATCCCCGACAGGAGAACACTCGCCTAGAAAACGATCCCCCGCGAGCTCAACGCCAAGCCTGCCGGCAGCCTGAGTTTCGGCTCGATCAGGGCCGAGTCGACCCGGATGGACGTCTTGTTCGATGCCCATAACGCGATTCCTGTTACCAGCAGGATCGCTCCGGCGCCTGTGCTCAACGCGCCCGCCGTCGTGAAGGTCTCGCTGGCACTGCTATCCGATAGGGCACCGAAAACCAGCATCGGTACGCCTGCACCAGCGAGAGAGATGCCGGTGACGGTCAAAATAATCCCCGTGATCCGTGCACCTGCGCGGCCGCGCGCTCGGGCAGCGGAGAGAGCGATACGTTCGATCCCAGAACGACGAACCGAATAGGTCCGCCGAAAACTCCCGCGCCGCATTGACATCGGTGGTTCTCAGCTCGTAACCGCGAAACCTGCTCGCAGCCATTTCGCGGTCTTGACGTCGCGGCCTCCCAAGTTCGATGCGCGAAAGCCATCGGGGCGAACCGACTGCGCGTTGACGCAGATCTTGCGCGCGCG
>DASWDH010000071.1:0-4668 GCA_036395495.1 Polyangiaceae bacterium | reverse complement strand
TTGCATCGACCTTCGTAGGGGGAGCCTTGTTGCTCGTCACCTCGCGCTGGTGAGCTACACTACCGTTAGTCTTCGAAGGAGGTTGCGTAGAGCAGTCGAGCGTTGGGCGATCGAACCATGCAGCTTCTCGCGGAGGGGGTCGTCGCCATCGGCATCGGCCTGTTCATCGGGCTCGAGCGGGAGCACAGCGATACGACGCAACACAAAGCGCATAGCGACGCATCGGCGCTCGGCGCCGATACACACGAGTCGCTTCTCGGCGTGCGCACGTTTGCCCTGCTCGCGCTGTTCGGCTGGATCACCGGCGCCCTGGGCGAATCGTACGTCTGGCTGCCCGCGGCCGTGCTGCTCGTGCTGGGAGCCCTCATCGTCGTTGCGGCCGTTCGCCGAAGCGACAAGAAGCGTGGGCTTACCACCGAAGTCGCCGCGCTCACGACCTTCACGCTCGGGATGCTGGTCCATCACGAGCGAGCGCTTTCCGTATCGCTCGCCCTGGCAACGAGCCTTCTTCTCATCTCCAAGCCTTGGTTTCGACGGCTCGTTCCGCGCATGAGGCGGATGGATCTCACGTCCACGCTCCAGCTGCTCATTCTGCTGGCGATCGTGCTGCCGCTCCTGCCCGAGCAAGCCATCGACCCCTGGGGTGCCCTCTCGCCACGGCGCATAGGTATTTTCGTCGCGCTCATCGCCGGCATCAGCTATGTCGGCTACATCTTGAACCGGCTGCTCGGCAGTCGCCGGAGCGCCGGTGTGACCGGCGTCGTGGGAGGGCTCGCCAGCTCCACCGCAGTCACCGTGGCCATGGCTCAGCAGAGCAGAGAGTCTGCTTCGATGAGGGAGCCCGGGCAGTTCGCGACGTTTCTCTCCAGCACGGTGATGTTCGGCCGCGTGCTCATCATCTCGTCTCTCATCAGCGGGCTGGTTGCCAAAGCGGTAGCGCCCGCCCTCAGTGCGATGGCCGCCTGCACCATCGCCGGAGCGTTCTGGAAGTGGAAAGCCATGCGGGCGAGCCAACCATTGGCTCGGCAGGGCGAGCCACTCGAGCTCACCAATCCCTTCTCTCTGGTGCCCGCCCTGAAATGGGGCGCCATGTTTGCCGTGATCCTGGTCCTCTCTTCGGTAGCGAAGGGAGCCATGGGCAACGCTGGGCTGGTCGGGGCGGCGGCGGTGTCGGGCTTGGTCGACGTGGACGCGATCACGCTCGCGGCCATACGCCAGGCAGCGGCCGGTGAAACGGCCGTGGGCGTGGCGGCGATCGCGATCATCGTTGCGGTCATCAGCAATACCGTCGTGAAGGCGGCGATCGCGTGGATCGGCGGTGGAAAAGGATTCGGCTCCGACGTCGCCAAAGTCTTCAGCGCCGCCGCCGTGGTCGGGCTGACGGTTTCGATCGTGCTCAGTGTTTAGAGACCGCTGGGAGAGGGTGAGAGCTTGGGCTCTCACCCTTGAGCTCGTTCACGATTCGGGTGGCGCCATAGATCTTGTCGAGGGCCTCGACGATTCCCGCGCTGTGCACACCCACGGAGCGATTGTTCTTGGGATCGTACAGGTAGTCGCCGCCGAGGCCGTGAATGTTGGTATCGAAGATGATCCCCACCAAGCGCGCTTCGCGGTCGATGATCGGCGAGCCGGAGTTGCCTCCGATGATGTCGTTGGTCGTGCAGAAATTCAGCGGCACGGCGAGATCGAGCTTGGCTTTTTTGGCGGTCCAGCTTTCCGGCAGAGCGAAAGGATCGCGGCCGGTCGCGCGGTCGAACGCGCCCCCGAAAGTGGTGACGGGAACGACGGGCTTGCCATCCTCTTCCCAGCCGCGGACCTGGCCGAACGAGAGGCGCAGCGTGGAGGTGGCGTCGGGGTAGACGCTCGTGCCGTAAATTTGGAAGCGCGCCTTGGCGATGAGTTCGGCGTTCTTCTTCACTACCGCTTCGACTTCGTCTTCGTAGCTCTTGCGGACCGCACGCGCGTCGGGATCGATGAGCCGCACGAACTCGATCATGGGATCCTTCGATGCTTCGACGGCGGCGGTCCCCCCCTCGTACAACGCCTTTCGCAGCTTCAGGTCCTTGAGACGAGTTCCTTTGACGAGCCGTGTCGCGAGCTCGCGAGGTGAATCCTTGCCGAGCACTTTCTTGACGAACGGGTCATCGGCCCCCAACGTCTCGCGCAAGTGCGTGAGCGAATAGGTGAGCGTGAGGATCTCGAATTCGTCGTATATCGGTGCGGTCGAGAGCACTTTCTGCGTGATCGCCGGCTTCTGCGAGTCGGCGAACTCGCGTAGCCGCAGTTCGTTCGGTTTGGCGAACTCGCTGGCGGCTCGAACGATCCTGCGACCATGGTCGAAGCTATCGGACCAGAAAGCGACTTCCTGCTCCAGGAGCAAGTACGGTTTGACTAGCGTGCGAAGCCTCTTCTCAGCTTCCCGGATCGCATCCCAGGCGCCGCCATAGTTCTGTTTCATGGCCGGATCGGCGAGGACCCGCGCTCGCAGTTCTTTTTCGGCCGCTACCTTGGCGCCGAACACCTCGGGGTCGCGCAGGGTCGCGACTCGACCTTTGACCGCCTTCAACGAGTTCTCGACATTGAAAAGGGAGGCAGCGGCGATGCGCTTCGGCTCCGGCCCGCGCGTACGAAATTCCGTCAACAGCCCCCGCTGCTCGGAGAGGCGCAACAGCCGCTCGGGGATCGCGACGTCGCGCAGGTATTCGAGCTCTGCCACGGTGAGCTCCCGTGAGGTACCCCAGGGGTGGCCAGCCACGAACGTGAGGTCACCTTCTTTTGCCCCCGCCGGGGACCATTTGAAATAGTGCTGCGCGTCGAGCGGTTTCTTGTCCTTGTAGACGCGCACGAACGAGATATCCAGATCGTAACGGGGGAACATGAAATTGTCGGGATCGCCGCCGAAAAATGCGGTCGCGAACTCGGGCGCGAATACCAGCCGCACGTCCTGATAGCGCTCGTATTTGTAAAGATGATACCGGCCGCCGTGGTAAAGGGTGACGACGTCGCAACGCAAGTCGTCGCTCGTCGCGCATTCCTTCTCGATCTTGGATTGCTCGGCTTTGTTGGCTTCGTTGTAGCGTGCACCCTCGAGAGCCCGCGTGGCGGCCGCCATGCGATCGCTGACGTCGGTGATGGCCACGAGCTGGTTGATCTCGATCTCGGGGCATTTCACTTCGTCCTTTTCCGATCGGGCATGGAACCCCGTGGCGACGTAATCCCTCTTGGCCGTGGAAAGCTGCTCGATGCAGCTCGCAGCGCAGTGGTGATTGGTCATCACCAGGCCGTTCGGCGAGACGAAGCTGCCCGAGCAGCCTCCGGCCAGGCGCACGGCCGAGAGCCGCACGTGATCGAGCCATTCCTGGGTCGGCCGGAAGCCGTGCAGCCGGGCCAGCCGATCGGACGGGAAATCGTTGAGCAGCCACATTCCTTCGTCGCTCGTGAGGGGAGGGGGAACCGCCGGACCGGTCGCAGCCGGCCCGGCGGTTGTCGCCGCGGTTTTGCCCACCGAATCCGGCGGCGGCAGAGGCGGCGGCGGCGCGGGCCTGAGCGCCGTTTCCCCGCCGCATCCTGCCAGATAAAGACCGAGTGTCCATCCGAATAGACGTTGGTTCTTTCGATTCGCCATAGCGCGTGAGCGCACTTTATCACACCACCCCGCGCCGTCGCCGTCGTGCTTAGAGCCGAACCGCGGGCGGATAGCCATCCCAAGATGCGTCTTCCAAGTATTTGGATCGGCCGGCGGCGGGTGCTCCCTTCGGCGGGCGCCTGCAGGTACGTCATCACCGTGGAAGAACCCTGCGAGCTTGCGGCGACGCGAATGAACGGCTCAGCCGACGGGCTCCAGCATGACGACCGAATATCCGATGGCCAGGCGGCGGGTCGGATTGGTGTACGAATGGCGCTGGTCGCCGCGGAATACCACGACGTCGCCCTCGCCGACCCGCCACGCTTCGCCCGACGCAACGAGCTCGATCTCGCCCGCTTCACAAGTGAGATACTCGCGCGTTCCCGGCGTGTGGGGCACGCCGACCAGGCGCGCACCGGGCGGAAGCTCGAGCCGCTCGATGAGCATGCCGGGAATCTTGTCGGGAAGGAGCGAGCTCACTATCACGTCGCCACGGGTGCGTCTGGGAAGCGTACCCTTTGGGTAGTGCTTCACCCCCGCGCGGGGCGCGGCGATGATTTCCTCGATCGATACTTGGAGGGCGAACGCGACTCGGTGCAAGACGGCCAGCGTCGGGTTGGCCGCTCCCGACTCGAGGTTCGCCCAGGTGGCGCGCGGCAGCCCGGAGATCTTGGCCATCTGAGTCTGAGTGAGGCCGCGCGCCTGGCGGAGCTGTTTGACGTTGCGGGCTAGACGCCCGGCGAGCTCGTCGTTCATGCTGGCTCGATGGCATCATGCCAATATAATATCATTTCTGCCAACATAATTTCACAACGCCGTACCTTTCGGGCAGGAGGTATTCCCATGACGCTCGAAGGAAAAGCCGCACTCGTGACCGGTGCCAGTCGGGGGCTCGGCGCCGCGCTTGCCATAGAGCTTGCCGCGCGGGGGGCGCGCTTGGCACTCGTCGCCCGGGGGGAAGAGGCGCTCGAGCAGGTGGCGGCCGAAATTCGTGCCCGGGGCGGCACCGCCCACGCCCTGCCGGCCGACATCTCCGAAAAAAC
>DASWDH010000070.1:0-14573 GCA_036395495.1 Polyangiaceae bacterium | reverse complement strand
GCCTCGGCGGTTTGCACGACCTGATCGCGCGACTCGACCGAGCATGGGCCGGCGACGACGACGAAATCATTCGCGCCGATATCGACCTGATGAACCCGCACCACCGTCCCGTTCGGCTTGCTCGGCCGGGCTGCCTTCGGCCAATTTTTCGCCGAGGAGGGAAGCTCGGTTGGTTTGGGCAGCGGCGCGGCCGGCGCGCGGTCCCGTTTCTCGGCGGCGCGTGGCAGAGCTTCGCCTTTCGAGGGCGCGAGGTCATAGCTCCCGAGAAGGCGGAACTCGGCGCAAAGCTCGCGCGCTTTCTCGAGAGCTGCGGCAGTGCCGGCGTCGCGCGCGTCGCAATCGAGATCGGCATAAAAGAGATACTCCCAAGCCTTGCCCGGCCGGGGTCGCGACTCGAGCTTGGAAAGATTGATCTTCGACTCGGCGAAAATGCCGAGAATGCGGGCGAGCGATCCTACCTCGTGCCGCATCGCGAAGAGCAGCGACGTGCGGCGAGAGCCGCCATCGGAAGGCGTCACTTGATTGGGCAGGGCAGCTTCGACCAAAAGAAAGCGCGTGAAGTTGTCGGGATGGTCGGCAATGTTGGATGCGAGCTCCACGAGCCGATAACGCTCCGCCGCTTGCGGGGGAGCGATAGCCGCCACGCTGGGATCCCCTCCCTCGGCAACGTCGCGCGCAGCCACGCCCGTATCGACGGCCGGAATGGATCGCGCCGCCGAGAGCGTGGCCAGAAAGCGACCGCACTCCTGAAGCACGATGGGATGCCCTTCGATGCGGCGAAGCCCCGCGAGCGTGGCGCCCGGCAATCCGAGCAGGCGGTGGTCCATGCGCCAAACGATTTCGCGCACCGGTACCAAATCGTACTGCGCGATGAGGTCGTAGCCGTCACGGAAGGTGCCGGCGATCGCATTGTCGACCGGAAGAAGCCCATACCGGGCCCGACCGGCCACGATCGCCGCGGCGACGTCGCGAAACGTCGGCACTCCGATGGTTTCGACTGCTTTGCTTCTCGCGCCGAAATGGCTGCGAAGAGCGACTTCGGAATGGGCGCCCTCGATGCCCTGGAATGCTGCCGTCACCATGTGGATTTTTTGCCTCGTCTCGTGAGAGGCGGCAATTTAGCACACCTTTGCCTACTTCTGCACGAAACGCGGGTAGCTCCCGAGCACCTTCACGAGCTCGCAATACTTGCCGAGCTGGTCGATGAGCGCTGCGAGCGGCGGATCTTGTCGATGCCCTTCGACGTCCACGAGAAAAACGTACTCCCATGGCTTGGTGCCCTTCGGTCGCGACTCGATGCGGCTCAGATTGATCCCGTGCTCGTCGAAGATCTCGAGCACCCGCTTGAGCGCGCCTCGCGCGCCCGCGTCGAGAAGGGAGAACGCGATCGTGGTTTTGTCCTCGCCGGTGCGCGGCGCGTCGTTGCGCGCGACCGCCACGAACCGCGTCGACGTTTCGGGCTGATCCTGGATGCGTTCGCCGACGATGCGCAGCCCGCCAAGCTCGGCGGCCAACCGACTCCCGATGGCTGCGGCCCGTTCGTCGGCGACCGCCTCGCGCGCCGCGGCAGACGTCGAGCCGGTCTGCACGAGCTGCGCGCCGGAGAGATTTTGCGCGAGCCACAACTGGCATTGAGCGAGCGCCTGCGGGTGCGCGTACACTCGCTCGATCGACGCCAGGCGCTCGGCGCGGCTGAGCAAGCAATGCGCCGCCTCGAGGATCAGCTCCTGGCGAATGAGAAGATCGCTGTCGACCAGCGCGTCGAGCGTGTTGGCAATCGAACCCTCGGTAGAGTTCTCGACGGGCACGACGCCGCAGAGGGCGTCGCCGCGGCCGACGGTGTCGAAGACGCCGTGGATGCTCGTCGCCTCGCGGTAGCGGGCCGTGAACCCGAAGAGGTGGCGGGCCGCCATATGGCTGAACGTGCCTTCCGGCCCTAGAAACGCAATGGTGACCGGCGTCTGCAGCGAAAGGCACCCGCTCATGATTTCGCGGTACACCGAACGGATGGCCTCGCGCGGAAAATGACCGGCGCCTTTGGCGGCGAGCCGATCGAGCACGGCGCGCTCGCGCTCCGGATCGTAATACGAGGACACGCCTGCCTCGCGTTTCGCTTCGGCCACACGCTCGACGGTGGCGGCGCGTCGCTCGAGCAGGGCGAGAATCTGCTCGTCGACGAGATCGATTTCGGCTCGCAGTTCGTCGAGCTTGGTCAAGCTCAGCACCTCGTCTTCGCTTCGGCCAACATCGGCCGCCAATCGAGCATGGCGGTCGCGAACCTGTCGATCCATGTGGCGCGATCGGGCTCGTTCAAGATTTCGTGATACAGGCCGGACAGCCGAAGGTATTGCCGGTCGACGCTGCTCACCCGCTCCATGAATCGCTCGGTCGCCTTGGGCAGCGCGATTCGATCGTCACCTGCCTGGAGACAAAAGAGCGGTACCGAGAGTTTGGGCGCCGCTTGGAGCGCTTCGCGCTGAGCGGCGGTCGTTTCGGTGAACCACCGCACGTTGGCTTTCTTGAAGTTCATCGGATCGCCGTCGTAAGCAGCGGCAATTTCTTGGCTGCGGGTGCAGTCGGAGCCTTTGAGGCCGGCGTCCATCGATACCTGGGGCAGAAGGCGCGAGAGCAGGTGGCCCCCGAGAAGCTTGAGGGTCGGAACATCTTTGGCGAGCCCGAGATACGGCGACGACAGCGCGAGGCCCCCGACGCGATCCGGCGCGCGCAGCGCGACATGGATCGCGATGAGCCCGCCCAAGCTGTGACCGAAGAGCATCGGCGGCTTCAGCCGCTTCCATTGATCGTCTTTGTCGAGCTCGCTCAAGAGGGCGAGCTCGTCATCGACGAAGTCGTCGAAGCGCGAAATGTATCCGCGCGCCCCTTCGGACATGCCGTGGCCGCGCAGATCATAGACCGCGACGAGGAGCCCGCGCTCGGTCCAGCGATCGATGACCTCGCGATAGCGCTTCATATTTTCGAAGTACCCGAAGGTGACGAGCACCGCGACTTTGGCAACCCCGGAGGGGCGGAAAATGCGATAGGCGATGGCGGGCGCGCCCGCATCCTTTCGCTTCATCATGAGCGGATCAGAATCCCAGGACATGGCTTGCGCGAGCCTACCACGGCCGGCCGGCTCGCGATGGACCGCCGACGAGGTAGACTCGCCCTCCATGGCGGATGTCGACCGACTGGTGCGCGAACGGGCGCGAGCGCTCGGCTTCGATCGGGTCGGCGTGGCGTCGGCCAGCGAGCCCATCGAACCCGATTTCGCGCGCTATCAGGCGTTCATCGAGGCGGGAAAGCACGGCAAAATGGAGTATTTGGCGCGGCCGCCCGACGCGCGCAAACGGCTCGACACGAGCGCGATTCTCGAGGGGGCCCAGAGCGTCATCTGCGTGGCAGAGAGCTATGCGGGGACCGACGCGCAAGCCGAGGGGGGCATCGTGCGCCACGTCGCGCGTTACGCACGCGGGGGCGACTACCACAACCACTTGCGGCGGCGGGTGCGCAAGCTGGCTGCTTTCGTCCGCACGCTCGGGGAGGGGACGAGGGCGCGTCCGATGAGCGACGATGCGCCGGTCCTCGAGCGGGCATGGGCGTCGCGGGCAGGGCTGGGCTTCATCGGCAAAAATGGCCTCGTGATCGCGCCGGGGGTGGGCTCGTTCCTATTGCTCGGCGAGGTGGTCACTACGCTTCGACTCGCGCCCGACGTGCCCATGGCCGAGCGCTGCGGAAGCTGCTCGCTTTGCCTCGATGCCTGCCCGACCGGGGCCTTCGATGCGCCCTTCGTGCTCGATCCTCGACGATGCGTGTCGTATCTCACGATCGAACTTCGCGGCGCGATGCCCGAGGAGCTTCGGGCCGGGGTCGGAGAGAAGCTTTTTGGCTGCGACGATTGCCAGGACGTCTGCCCGTACAATCGGAGGAGGGAAGAACCGAAGCAACGTTACCTGCCGCTCGCGCGCCTGCGCGACACCTCGCTCGAGGGGCTCGTCGATCTGGACGAGGAGACGTGGAAAGCCCTGGCGGAAGGCTCGGCGCTCAAGCGCGCCACCCGGGCGGGCCTCGCTCGAAACGCCATCACGGTGCTCGCGAATCGCCGCGAGCCGCGCTACCGGCCCCTGCTGCAAAGAACGGCTCGCGACCACCCCGACGAGGCGGTCCGCGCGCACGCACTCTGGGGTCTGGCGTTGCTCGATGAAGCGATTCGCTCGTGAGATTTGCCGTGGTCGCCGAGATCCGACGCGCTATGGCTAGCCCGTAATGCGGAGAGCCGGCATCTTTCGACACGATGGACCCTTCTGGCGAGCTCTGGCGAACTTCGGAGCGACCCACGCCCCCTCGTTCGTCTTACGCTATAGCCCTCCTGCTTGGGCTTTTGCGTTCGCGCTCGCCCTGCCCGAAGTGCGCCAACGGGTACGCCGCAATCTGCGGGCGATCCTAGGACCGCGTCCGTACGGGCAGGAGTTGCTCGACGTTTTTCGTACGTTTTCGAACTTCGCCAGCTGCTTGACCGAGGCACTCGCGGTCGCAGGAAAACGCGCTCCGAAGATCGACTGCTCCGTCTCCGGGGCCGAGTATCTGCGGGAAGCGATCGCGCGCGGACGGGGGGTCATCCTGGTCACCGCGCACACGGGGGGATGGGAAACGGCCGGGCCGCTGCTGAAGAGCGAATTCGATCTCGACGTGATGATCGCCATGCAGAGCGAGCCCGACGCGGAGGCGCGGCAGATCCAGGATCGCGCCCGCGAACGTTCGGGCGTCAAGGTGGTGCACGTCGGCAACGAGCCGCTCGCGATTCTGCCGCTCTTCATGCATGTTCGGCGGGGCGGAGCTTTGGGTGTCCAGATCGATCGCTCACCGGACGCGAAGCGATCGCTTCCGGTGCAGCTTTTCGGAAGTTGTTCGCGCGTTCCGAGCGGTCCCTTTCTGCTCGCGCAGGCGACCGGTGCTCCGATTCTGCCGGTTTTCACCCGCCGTGTCGGGTTCTTCCGCTACGAAATCCGCCTCTGCCCGTTGCTCGACATCGCGAAGGGCGCGCCGCCGAAAGCGCTCGTGGCCGCCGCCGAAAGCGCTGCGCAGGAAATGGAGAGCTTCATCCGCGCGCACCCCACGCACTGGTTCGACTTTCGCGGGGCGAAGATAAGTACATAAATTCCGTGGGTTCGCTGGCCGAGGGCCCGCTCGCGGTTCCGCGCGCGAATACAGAGTAGCCAGCCGCCTGTTCCTCTCGTAGAACCCTCGCCCCATGGCACGCCCCCACGTCGGCCTACCGGCTCTCGAAGGCGACCTCGAGCGCTACGCCGAAAAGTACGACCTTCTCGAGCTTCGTCCCGGCGATCGCTCTCTGCCCCGACCGGCCACGCTTCGAGCGTGGCGGCGCAAAGTTCCGCCTTCCTTCGTGTTCAGCGTGGTGATGCCGAAAGCGGTCGGTGAGCTGCGGCCGACCACCGCCCTCGACGAGGAGCTCGGGCACGCGCTCACGGTCGCCCGGGACGTCCAAGCGCGGTGCCTCGTCATCGCGACGCCGGCCTCGATCACGCCCACCGAGCTGAACAAGAAGAGACTGGCCGCGCTGGTCGACAAGATTCCCCACGATGCCGTGACGCTGGCGTGGGAGCCCCGCGGCATTTGGGAGCTGGACGAAGCGACCGAGCTGGCCGACAAACTCGACCTCGTTCTCGTCGTCGACGCCGCCCGCGATCGCGCTCCCAAGGGTGCCGTCGCCTACTTTCGTTTGCGCGGACTCGGTGAGTCGACACGTCTGTCTCCAGCGGCGATCGACCGGGTAGCCGCCGAGCTCTACGGACGGCGCGAAGCTTACGTGATCATCGAATCCCACGGCCCCCTCGCGGTGGCCGAGTCCTTGCGCAAGAGGTCGACACGTCGGCCCACGTCTGCGCGCGCAGGAACCGCCGTGCTGAGGCCGCGCACCACGCTTCGGGCAGAAGACGAAGAGCAGTGAGGTCGCGCGCAGCCGCTTCCGAGTCTTCCGCCGAAGACGCGGCTCACCGCGTTCTCAAGGAAGGCGGGACCGCCGGTGACGCGCTGATTGCAGGTTTTCTCGCCGGGGCGGCGGCTCGAGCCGGCGTGCTGTTGTGCCCGGTGCAAGTTCTCGTTGCCGGGCCAGGCGTCGGTGCCCGGGCATTCGACGGCCGCTCGAGGCAACCGGGGCTCGCCGTGCCGCGACCGCGCGGGTACGTCAAGGGGCAACCGGTGCCCGACGCGGCTTACGTCGCCGCGCCCGCTTCTCTCGGTGCGCTCGCGCTCGTGCATGCGTACGACAGCGCACTGCCGTTTCAACGCTTGGCCGACCCGGCGCTGGAGGTCGCCCGCACCTTGGGCGCTGCCGAGCGGCGCAAGCTGCTCGCCCGCGTGGGCCGGGTGGGCCCCTCGGCACTGCGCGAAGCACAGGTGGCTCGTCCGCTTCTCGCCGTAGCCGGACGCGCCGAGGGCGGCCTCTTGTCCGAGCAGGACCTGGCGGATGTGCGTCCCGAAAGCGCCCTTCCGCGCGAGCTCCAAGTCGGCGCTCGCCGGCGCGCGCTGCTCCTGCCCTGGGCAGCGCCCGAGGCGCCGCAGCGACACGTCGAAATCGTCGTCGCGGCGGACGCTCGAGGCGTGCTCGGCGTGCTGTCCTACGCGCCCGATGAACAGGGCATCGCCGTCCCAGAGCTCGGATTGACTCTGCCCCGCGAAGCCATCCTGGTGCGGCGTGGCATCCCCCGCGTCTCCCCCGGCGAACCACTGCCTTCGCCGGCTGCCATCGGCATCGGCCTCGCCGATCACGTCGCGTTCCTCGCGTTCGGCGTCACATCGGCACGACCGCTGTCCAGCCCGACGCTTTCTTCGACCTGGTCCCCTCCCGGCGCCACGGCCACCCAGCTCCTCGCCGGCGCACGCGAGGCCGCCGGCGGAGGAAGCGCCGTCGCCCTCGTGCGATCGCCGGATAAGGGTGGGGTTCAGAAGCTCTTGCTGTAAGGTGCTGCGCACGAACGACATGGACCGACAACGAGCGAGCGAAAGCGTTGCCGACAGGTTCACGAGGGTGATGAATGCCACCCCTTCGCGGTTCGGGGTGTGGACGGACATCACGGCGGCCTCGGTTCTCGCGGGAGCGCTCTTGGTTTGCGGTCTGTTCGTCGTTCGGCGCCTCAGCGACTCGCGATCGCTCTACGTCGCGTTGGCGCTTGCCGCCGCGCCCCTCATCGTGAGCGGTGGTTTTTCGATCGCCATTCGCGGCTCACGCGAGGTCGTCGTCAGCTGGCTCGCGTCCTTGCCGTTCCCGATCGAGAACCTGAACGCACTGCTCGCCGGCGTGTCCGACGGCATCGAGATCATTTTCGAACCAGGCACCGATTTGCCCTCGCGCGCAGTGCTCCAGCCGAAGCTCGAAGAAGTTTCCGATGACCTGCTGCTCGTCAAGGAGCGTCCGGAAGAGCAGCTGCTCGAGGTTCGTCTGGGGGTGATCGATTCCAAACGCATGCCGCTGCGAACGAATCATCAGCGCTGGAAACGATTGCTCGACGTGGTCGAGCGCGTACTCGTCCCGCTCTCGAAGACGCTGCCGATCCGGCAGGTGCGCATCGCTTGACCGTGCTATTCGCGCCGGCGTCTTTTCTTGTACGTGATGCGCAGGGGCACTCCGTCGAAGCCGAACGCCTTTCTTAGCTGGTTCGACAGGTAGCGCTGGTAGCTGAAGTGGATGTGTTCGGGCTCGTTGGTCATCACCACGAAGAGCGGAGGCGCCGTTTCCGCCTGGGTGACGTAAAAGAGCCGCGGCGCGCGGTTGCCCATCGTCGGAGGGGGGTGGGTCGCGAGGACTCGCTCGAAGAACCGGTTCAGCTCGCCGGTGGCGACGCGCGAGTGGAACGCGGCGAAGACGTCGTGCACGGTGGTGAGCAGCGTGCTCACCCCTCGCCCCGTTTTGGCGGAGATCGGCACGATGGGGGCCCAAGCAACGAAGCTCAACTTTTCGCGGGTCTTCTCCTCCAGCTGCTTTCGGACCTTGGCGTCGAGAAGATCGATCTTGTTGACGGCGATGACGATCGCTCGCCCCCGGTCGACCGCGAGGCCGAGGATCTTCGCGTCCTGCTCGGCCACACCAGCCGCGCCGTCGCAAAGGAGCACGGCGACGTCGCATCGCTCCATGGCGCGGATCGCCTGAAACACGCTCGCCGCTTCGAGCTCGCTACCTTCCTTGGTGACTTTGCCCTTTCGCCGGATGCCGGCGGTGTCGACGAGAACCATCGCGTGACCGCCGTGCTCGAAGGCGAAATCGATGGCGTCGCGCGTCGTTCCGGGCCGCTCGTCGACCAGCACGCGCTCCTGTCCGAGGATGCGATTCATCAGCGACGACTTGCCGGCGTTCGGTCGCCCGATGAGGGCGACGCGCGTGGGACCCGCCGCGCGAGCGAGCGATCTTTCTTCACTCGGTTCGTCGTCCTCGGTCGCGCCCACTTCCTCCGGCTCTTCGGGAAGCGCGGCGACGATCGCGGTTTCGAGCTCGCCGATGCCGCGCCCGTGGAGCGCCGAGATCGGGAAGACCCGGGGAATACCGAGTCGATAGAGGTCGAGCGACTCGTCTTCCGTGCGCTTCGAGTCGGCCTTGTTCGCGGTGTAGATCACCGGCTTGCCGGCCCGCCTCAACATGGCCACCGCTTCGCGATCGGCATCGGTCACGCCGGATTGGGCGTCGAACACGCAGACCACGACGTCGGCCTCGGATACCGCCAGCGAGACTTGCGCCCGGATTCGTACACCCATCGGATCGTCGGTCTCCCGGTCGAAGCCGCCGGTGTCGATGAGCACATAGGATCGACCGAGCGCCCACACGTCCGCGTAGTGCCGGTCGCGCGTCACGCCGGGCTCATCGTGCACGATGGCCAGCGGCTTTCCCACCAGCCGGTTGAAAAGGCTGCTCTTGCCGACGTTCGGCCGCCCCACTACTGCCACGATCGGGCGCGCATTCATGACTCGCTGCCATAGCCGAGATCGGCCAACGTCGCCGGCGACTCCGTCCATCCCGGCGTGACACGAACCCAGAGCGAGAGAAAGACCTTCTTCTCGATGAGCTCCTCGATCCGCAGCCGCGCCGCGGTGCCGACCGCCTTGAGTTTGTCGCCCCCAAGCCCGATGAGAATCTTTTTCTGGCCTTCGCGTTCGACGTGGATGGTCGCCTCGACGTGGACCGTGTCGCCCCTTTCTTCGAAGCTCGTCACCTCGACCGCGACGGCGTGCGGAATCTCTTGATGGGTGGAGCGGAGGATCTGCTCGCGCACGAACTCCCCCGCGAAAAAGCGAATCGGGCGATCGGTGAGCTCGTCGGTCTCGAAGCGCGGCGGCCCAGGTGGAAGGAGCGGCGCGACCTCTTCGAGAACGCGCTCCACGCCGTCCTCGCGCAGCGCCGAAATCGGGACGATGGCGGCGAAATCGCGCAGCGCGCCAAGCTCCTGGATGAGCGGCAACAGGCGAGATTTGTCGCGGACCCGGTCGATCTGGTTGATGACCAGCAGGATCGGGGCTTCACCGCCGAGATCCGATAAAAGCGTTCGATCGCCGGGGTGCACGCCGCGAGTCGGCGTGGTCATGTAGATGATGGCGTCGGCTTCGGTGGTGGCAGCGCGCGCGGTCCGGTTGAGGACGCGTCCGAGCCGCGAGTGAGGCTTGTGAATGCCCGGTGTGTCGAGCAGCACGATCTCGGCACCGGGGCGGCGAACGACGCCGAGGATGCGGTTGCGGGTCGTCTGCGGAACGGATGAGACGATGGCGAGCGCCTGGCCGAGCGCTGCATTGAGCAACGTCGATTTCCCTACGTTCGGCCGCCCTACGATGGCCGCACTCCCGCTTCGGTGTTCGGATTTTCTCCCCTGCATGCGTGGTCGGATCCTATGATGGCTCGGGCCAGGAGGCTGCGATGAGATTGGCTTCGGTCATTACGCTGCTCGGTTCGATGCTCCTCGGCGCGACCGTAGCGCGTTGTGGGGGCGACGACAGCTCCCCCGGCAGCGCGGCAGGCGCCGGGATGGCGGGGAGCGCAGCAGGAGCTACCAGCACCGGGGCCGGCGGGTCAACCGGTGGTGGGGAAACCACCGGTACGGGAGGAAGCGGGAGCTTCGACGCGGGCGACTGTCCCGTCGCCAAGCCCGAAAATGGCTCGAGCTGCGAGGTCGAGCAAGACTGCCTCTACGGCGCGGACGCGTGCACCTGCGTCGACCCACCCACCGGGCATTGGCTCTGCTCCGGTACTGTCATGGACGGCGGAAATCCCTCGGAATGTCCCGCCGAGGCGCCACTCGGGATGAACTGTCCCGACGCAGGGATGGCCCTCGACTGCCGGTACCCCGGCGACCAGCTCGTTTGCGTCTGCAACCCCGGCGATACGGAGTGGGGCTGCGTGGCCTATCGCTGACGACGGAAGCTCTCGATCACGTCCTTGGACGAGATCGCGCTTTGCGATTAAGTTCGCCCTCCGCCCACCATGACCGAGCCGAACGAAGCGCCTCCGCCCGTCGATGTTCCCCCCGCCGACGGCCCGAGCTCCACCTTGCGCCCAGCCACCGAGGACACCGAAGTCACCCCTTCGAATGAAGGCGGCATCGCTTCGCAGCCGCCGTGGCTCGCCCTGGCCCCGTGGATCGTCCTGGCGATCGCGGCGCTCTTCTTCTTCGCACCTCTCGGCAAGAGCGGGATTTGGGATCCTTTCGAGCTCAACGTTGCCGATCTTTCGCGCCGCATCGCCATCAACGTTTTCGGCGCACGGTCGCTCACGCTCGAAGGGGCCGACAACACCATGCCCAAGCTCGGCGATCTCGGTCGCGGCGAGCTTCCCTTCGATTCGATTGCGATGGGTTTTCGGTTGTTCGGATTGCACGAGTGGTCGGGGCGCCTGCCTTTGGCTATCTGGGGGCTCGCCGGCCTCATGTCGCTCTATTGGCTGCTTTCGAGGCTGGTCGACAAGCGAGCGGGTCTCTATGGGGCGATCGTGCTTTCGACGATGCCGCTCTATTTCATGCAGACGCGCACCATGCTCGGAGACATCGTCGTGATGGCTGCGATCTCGATGGCGTTTGCGGGCCTCGGAATCGCAACTTTCGATCGCCCCGGCCGCCCGGCCTTGCGCGGATCGGCTTTGGCGCTCGGGGTGTTCGGGATGGTGGTTGGCTTCATGACCCGCGGCCTCTTGGTCGGCGTCGCGCTGCCCGCTCTCGGCGTCGGGCTCTCGTGGGCCGTGCTCGTCGGCTCGTGGCCGCGCCAGCGCGAGATGTTCGGCGAAATCGTCGGAGGCGTCGCCCTCGTGATCGGCATCGCTGCGGCGTGGGCGGGCACCAGCGCGCTCTTCCGCGCTGGCACGACCGAATATTCGATGTGGGTCGGCGCTCAGGTCGCGACCCAGTCGAAGTTCCCGACGTTCGACCTCGTGATCCATTATCTCGGCCACTCGCTCTTTCCCTGGAGCGCGTTCATTCCCTTTGCAGTGGGGCGGCTGTTTCGCACGCCTCCGACACTCGGCCTTCTGCACGACCAAGCCGACGTTCGAGCGAGCGCGGCACGACTGCTGCTCATCGTCGGGTCGGCGGTGGCATTCGGCGTCTATTCGGTCATTTCGCCGAAGGTCGGGTATCTCGCCTTCGGCGCACCTTGTTTGCTCGCCGGGATTGCGGCGATCTCGATTCGTGACTTCGAGCAGGGTGCGCCGGCGTCGCGAGCGCTCGGAGTCGGTGTCGCGATCCTCACCGCGCTTTATCTGCGCGACTACAACATGTTCCCCGAAAAGGGTCTGTCCGCGTTCGCCGTCGCCACGACCACGTTCCCCGACAGCTTCAAGGATCGCGGTGGCACCCTTATCCTGATTTGCAGTGCGATCTTCGTTCTCGTCGTCTTTTTCTCGTGGCTCGAGGAGGAAAATCGCCCTTGGTTCAAATGGGATGAATATCTCACCTGGCCACGCACGCTCGTGGGCGCCTGGCGCGGCAATCTTCTCTTCGCTCTCGTCGTCGTCGAAGCAGCCCTCATCGTGGCGGCGGCCAGCGTCTTCGTCGGCCTGCACGTTGTTCACGCCAAGCGCGTTCTGCAGCTCAGCCCGCAGACCCGCATTCAGCTGCTGAACGGGTATTGGTTCTTTCCCGCTCTCGTCATTCTGCCGGTTTGGGTCATCATGCTCATCCGGGACAACTTCCGCTGGTTTTTCGACAAAACGGGGGTCTCGCGGGGCATGGCGACGGTCGCTGCCGGCTTGGTCGCCGGTGGCATCCTCAGCTTCGTCTATTACCCGGCGCTCGCCGCGCAGCTGTCGCCCAAAGAGGTTTTCGAGTCCTATCAGCGTCTGCACGCGCGGGACGAGCCGCTTGGACTCTTGGGCGTCGGCGGCAAGTCGGCCAGCTACTACTCCGGGGGCGAAGTGAAACCGCTCGGCGACGTGCAGTCGGCCTTCGCATGGCTCACCACGTCACCGGAACGTCGCTGGCTCGCGGTGCGCAACGACGATCTCGGGCGGCTCAACTCGATGTTCCGCGCTCGTCCGGGTCCTAAGCAGAATCTTCCCGTGCTCGACGCGCGTTCGAGTCAAATCATGCTCGTCTCCAACGTGCTGCTCGCCGGCGAGCGCAATCAGAGTCCTTACGAGAACATGGTGCTCGACCACGAGCCGCAGATCGGCAATCGCATCGAAGTCAATCTGCAGGATCAACTTCTCTCGCTCGGCTGGGAAGTGACCGATGGATCTGGCAAGCGGGTCGAAGCCGTCGTCCCCGCGCGAAAGTACCATTTTCGCCTCTTTTACAAGGTGCTCGCATCGATTCCCGGTGAGTGGGAAACCTTCATTCACATCGATGGCTTCCACCGCCGGTTCAACGGCGACCACAAGACGCTCGCCGGCAAGTACCCGTTCAGTCTTTGGCAGGCAGGCGACTACATCGTCGACGATTACGAGTTCGCGCTCGAGCCGAACTTCACGGCAGGAACTTACAATGTCTACTACGGGCTCTTCGTAGGTGAGACGCGCCTCAAGGTGAAGACTGGACGTCACGACGATAACCGGATCGAAGGTGGCATGCTGCGCGTTCAATGAACGACTCGGCAATGGCTGATCGTGATCCGTCATCGCCAAGATCTGACCCAGTCATGCCAAGCGCGCAGTCGGTGAACGGATGTGATAGCGAGAGGGCTGCGACGCCACCGCCTCCCGCGGGCGTTTCCAGTGAGATGAGAGTAGGATAGTAAGACCAGAAGGGAGGCTCTCCTGGGTGAGTCGGACCGCAGAACCTTTCCTCGTCTGAAAGTGCCGATCCTGTGGCGCTCTCCTGGGCTCATCGCCAAGTTCAGCCGCACCGTGAACATGAGCCTCGGCGGCGCGCGCGTGTACAGCGACGAGCGCCTCAAACTGGGAACCAAGCTCAATCTCGAGCTGCTTTCGGCTCCCGATAGCTCCGTGAAGGTGCTGGCGCGGGTCGTTTGGATCGACGAGCTCGAAGCCGGAAGCCCCGCCCGTTACGACGTCGGGCTCGAGTTTCTGGATGTTCCCGAAGAGATGACCTCGCGTCTCACGGCCATTTTGCAGAAAGACGAAGACTACTTACGCCAGCTCGAGACCCCCGAGCCACCGGACCCCGTGTGGGAGGATTCGGACGACGACGACGAACAAGAGGACGAAAAGAAGCAGTGACACGCGGCCGATTCGAGGCTAGGCGGATAACTGTGAAGGACGACGCAGCGAGCGACCCCCCCGAAAGAGATTCCGGAGACCACACCTCCGACGCGCCTTCCTCGGGCCTCGAGCGGCGCCGAAGCGGACGCTTCGACGTGACCTGGCAGGTCGATTGTGAGACCGAGGATACATTTCTCTACGCCTACATCACGAACATCTCGGAGATGGGCATCTTCGTGAGGACAGACAAGCCTCTGCCGGTCGGAACCCAGCTCGTTCTGCGCTTTGCGCCACCGAGCACCGAAGACACGTTCGTTCTGGGGGGCATCGTGCAATGGATCAACCCCGTAAGGCCCCTTGGAGAAAACCTGAACCCTGGCATGGGCATCCGATTTCAGTCACTGAAGCCAGCCGACCGCGAGCGAATCGTGGAGGCCGTTCGTACGATCGCGTACGTGAGGCATTCGGAGAAGAATTAGAGGAACACCCATGCCAACCGAAGAGCGGGCCGAGAAGGAACTCGACGAGCTGCTCGATGAGCTCGACATACTGCTGAAGAACTCCGACCTTGGTGCCCGATTGACGGCGCGGGGAATCAACACGAGCCTCGCGCTGCTCGTGGCGGACGCACTTCGGTCGTACTTGAACGGCAACAAGAGAGAGGCAGCCGAGGATCTCGGCACTGCGGCCGAGGAGATAGCCTCGCGGCTCGCGAACGCGCCGCGTCAAGCCGGCAGGCGCCCCGCCTAAGACTCCGGGTGGACCCGGGGGCACGTGGTATGGTCCGGGCGTGAAACCCCCCTGGCTCCGAGTGCGCGCGCCCGGCGGCGACCGGTACCACGAACTCAAAAAGACATTCCGCGAGCTCCATCTGTTCACGGTCTGCGAGGAGGCCCACTGCCCGAACGTCGGAGAGTGCTGGCGCGAGGGG
>DASWDH010000069.1:0-12744 GCA_036395495.1 Polyangiaceae bacterium | reverse complement strand
GAAAAAAACGAGCCGACCACCGTCATGGATCGTTCGAGTTCCGATGGGGTCGAAGCGGGGGGATTGAAACCGATTCCGCCGGGGGGACTGGTGCCACCTTCCGGCCTTCGCACGCGCCCCGGCACCGGACCCTCCGCTCCTCCGGCTCCACCGAGTCCTCGAAGGACTTCGGGGTTTCCTCCGCCGCCGGCGGGACCCATGGGCCCGCTACCCAGCGTCGCGAGGCCGGGTCCTCCCATGGCGGCTCCACCTCCTCGCGCGCTCGCGTCGACGCGCATCACTGGACGCGAGATGGACCGCCCGAGCATCACCAGCGTGATGGCGTCCCCGGCGAGGGCCCGACGAAAAGGCAGCCGGTTCTGGGTGCTCGCGACCGCGGCGCTCCTCGGTGCGGGCGGGGCGTTTTACCTCATGCGCGGAGGCAAAGTCGCCGTCTTCGTGTCGGGCGTCGCGGGCAAGCCCCTGGCGGGCGTCACCGTGTCGGTCGACGGCGTCGACAAATGCACGGCGTCGCCGTGCAATCTCGAACTGGACAAAGGAGTCCACGCCATTCGGGCTTCGGCCGAAGGCCACGCGCCGCAGGAGCAAGGTGCGACCATCCGTGCCGGCGAGGAACTGGCGGTCAACTTCAGCCTCGCCAAAGCGTCGGAAGGGACCGGCATCAAGGTGAGCGGCAAGCAAGACGGGGTCGAGCTCTTCGTCGACGGTCGCCAAGTCGGCCCGCTTCCGCAGGAAGTCAAAGACTTGAAGCCCGGCACGCACAAGATCGAGCTCAAGGGGAGCGATCGTTATGCGGCCGACGAACGCACGGTGAACGTCGATCCCGACGAGATGAAAGATCTCGGCGCGATCTCGCTCAAGGTGCTCCGCGGTCTGGCGACGTTCGAAGTGCGCACACCTGGCGTGAAGATCACGCTCGTGTCCGGCAAAGACCGGCGCCAGCTGACGGACTTCTCGCAACCGGTCGAGATCGAAACGTCGAAGAACTGGGTCATCGAGGCGAGCCGGCCCGGTTACGACGATTTGAGGGAGCCCATCGTTTTCGACGATCGCGCCGAGAAGACGTTCGTCATCGCGCTGCAGGAGCGCATGCGCCCCGTGGTGGAGGGGCCCGCACCGGCGGCAGCCGCTGTCGCGCCGCGAGCTGCCGAACCGCGTGCAGCCCCCGAGCCGAAACCCGCGCCCGAACCGCGCGCCGCCGCCCCCGCGCCTGCCGCCGAATCAGAGTCGGCAGCCGGCGGCAACTGCACCCTCAACTTCAACTCCATACCGGTCTCGACCGTCATGGTCGACGGCCGCCCGGTCGGAGGCACGCCGAAGATCGGCTTCTCCACGCCTGCGGGAACGCACACCGTCGTGTTCGTCAACGCCGAAGAGGGCAAGAAGGTGACGACCGTCACCTGCAAGCCCGGCGAGACGAAAACGGTCGCCGTTCGCTTGAGTCAGTGACGCCGGCTCATCGGTTGGTCGGTTTGGGCCGCTCCCCAGTCGAGCCAACTTTGGGCGCAGCGGTTCGCCGGACGATCGCCTCCGGAGCAACGAGGCGCTTCAAACGGAGGACCCAGGACCAAAAGCTTGGTGCGTGACACGAACGGCAGGTCGCGCCGCCACAGCTCATTGAAGGCGTCGGCGCGGCGCTTGGCTCTGCTCGCGCGCTGCTCTTCCCGCAGCGCGTCGAGCTTGGCCGCCACGTTGGCCTTGAGCTGCTCGTCGTCGGTCACGCTGTAAACACGTTCGAGGAACGCGATGGCCGCTTCCCGGTTGCCCTCTCGCGTGAAGATCCCTGCCGCCGCCGTCGCTTGCCACTGCAAGTTCTGGTTGTCGCTCCCAAGCTCGGCAGCTCGCGCCAGCGTCTTTGCGCCTTCCGAACGGAGCTGCTCCTTCTCCCGTTCGTCGGTCAGAAATTGCGTGCCGATGAAGGCCATGAATTGGCCGGCGGAAAGCCACAGCGCCGCGTCGTAGGGGCACATCTCGAGCCCCCGCTCGAGCAATCTCTGTGCATGGCGCACCTCGTCCGGGCCCGGAGTACCTTCGGCCTGGTAGATGATGAACGTGTCGGCATAGCGGTACGTCTGACAGAAGTGCGGGTCGAGCGCGACGATGCTGTCGAGGTACTCGCCGACGAATTCGAAGCGGCGATGCTCCTCACCATGAATGCCGTAAGAAACGACGGTGCTCGTGAAGAGGATATCCGCCAGCGCAGAGCGATATCCCAAAGAGAGCGCCGTCAAAGCCGACGGTGGAGGTAGCGCGAAGACGTCCGACGTCAGCTTCACCGCGCGGGTGCTCGCCATCGCCCTCGGGCGCGCATACGCCACGGCTGATACGCACAAAAGAAGGATCAGCCACCCGCCGAACTTGGCCGACGCACGCTGGAGTGTGCTCGGACCGGACTCACTCCACTTCCCGGTCGACATACATCCCCGGCAAGACGCGCGCCCCGTTCGCGTCCGCCTCCCCTTCCAGCTCGAATGTCGATACGACGCCGTCCCCATCGAGATCGCCGTGCGCGATCGCCTTGAAACGGGCGCGCGGCCCGGGCGTGCTCTCGAATGCGAAGCTGAACGCGTGCGCGTGGTCGAAGCCGAATCCGAGGGCCTTCCACGTCGCCTGGTCCCACACGCCAGGGGGATCCTCGGCGCGAACCCCGCGCGGAACTTCGGCCGGCGTGAGAGGCGCGCCCGGCGGAAACGCCGGATCGGCTCCGCTCGCCGCGGCAAAGGTCAGCGCTCCTGCAGCCATTCGCTTCAACCCATCCACCGGCTCCGCCAGCCGCGACGCGTGCAGCCCCCGAATGAACTCCGGCACCGCCACCGCGAGGATCGACCCTCCGAGCGCAAAGGCAATGGCCGCTTCGATGGGGCTGAGCGAGCGCATGATTCTTACCTCGAGCGCCACTCAAGCAACTTTCCGCCGCCCGCGCAAACGGAATCGTGCCCATACCACCTCAGCCGCCATCGAGTCCCAGAGCAAATCGGAGCGCGTCATCCAGTTGGCGCAATTTGGATTTGGCAAGCGTCCCTGCTCGTTCGAGCAGATCTTCTTTCGGCAAGGTGACGAGCCAATCGCAGTTAACGACGCAATCGCGCGGAAGCCCTTCCCGCGGACCGACCCTGACCTCGACGGCGTAACCCCTCACCGTCGTCGTCGCAGGAGCCACGATGACGAGACTCCTCACGCCGTAGGCTTCGTCCCGCGAGACGAGCACGACGGGGCGCCGCTTGTCGACCTTCGCCCACCACACCTCACCGCGTTTCAAGCGTGCTTCCAGGGCAGTCGAGCGAGCGTCCGTCGAGCCTGTGCCCTGGCAGCCTCGATGTGCGGCCGATCTTCCGGCTGAGCGCGATAGGCGGCGACATAGCGCTTCACCTGCTCGTCGTGCTCGGTCTCTGACGTCAGCCGTGCAAGAGCGCGCCCGATGACGGCGCTGCGACTCTCCCCTGTACTCCCTCGAATGCGCTCCACGCGCGCCAGCAACCCGGCATCGATGCTGAACGCAACCTTGGCTCTATGAACCATAGGTATGAAATTGTCATACTATCATCAGGGCGTCAAGACGACGGAAGTTCGGTCGATGGCTCTGACCGATTCAAAAAACTGTGAGCGCTCTCGCGGGCTACCAGCGACGTCAGGAACATTCGTTGCCGGGGAGGACGTTGACTTGTACAAGTCGTTGTGTACAATCGACCGATGGTTGCGCGACGTGTCGACGTGAGTGAAGCTCGTCGATCTCTTCCAGAGCTCGTTCGAACCGTCGCCAAAGAGGGTGGTCGGGTCGACATCACCTATCGTGGCCAGTCGAGAGTGAGTCTACTGCGAACGTCCGACCTCGATTCGCCCCTCCCGCGAAAGCGCATGTCGTCGGCACTTCCGAGCGCGCTCGAAATGCAGCTGGCCTTTGCGCCGGCCAAGCTCATCGAAGTAATTCGCGCGTTGAGAACGCGCGAGGGACGTCCGAGGGTAGATTGGCTCGTTGAGTCGGCATCCACGCGCAAGCAACGCCGTCGAGCCGTCACCCGCAAATCGCGATGAAGCGCTACCTGGCGGATACCCATGCGCTGATTTGGTTTCTAACGACGCCTTCGAAGCTCGGGGGTCGCGCTGCCCGCGTGTTTGGTGGCCTCGGTGCCTCCACGGAAGTCTCTGTCTCCGTGCTGACTCTGTGGGAAGTCGCCTTACTCTACGACGAAGGTCATCTGCGGCTTCCGTCAGGATTCTCCGCGTGGTGCGATGCACTGGAGGGTCTCCGCGGCATTCGAATCGAACCGATCCTTCGAAACGACGTCGAAGAAGCGCGAGCGCTTGGATCCCTGAACGATCCTTTCGATCGCCTCATTGCCGGAACGGCCCGACGACTCGGCGTCCCGCTGCTCAGTCGCGACGCGCGAATGACGGGCGAGCGCCGACTGCGAGTCGTCTGGTAACCGGACTTAGCATTACTGCCGCAGTCTTGGCATCGGCAGATCACGATCTGCAGATTCGGCGCCGACCCAACGCGAACTACGGCGAGACCGTCGGAATCACCCCGACATACGAAACGAGCCGCGACGCCCTGGCCAGCCTCGCTCCGCAACACCGATAAATCCGCCTGTTCGGTCAGCTTAAGTGGATTATGGCCGCTCCGACGATCGATCTGGTAGCGGAAATCTGCGGCAGTCGTGTTAGGCCAACGATTCCGCTTTGGGTCAGTACTCGTACGCTGCGTGAGGACAACGGGCGCGACGCGCTCGCAGCATTTTTTTACAAAGAGGCTCGTGCACCTCAGCACTCGGCGCGGCAGCGAATTTCCTACTCTTCGGGATCGACTTCCTTGAAATTCGGTGACACGAAGACGACGCCGTTGGAGACCTTTCCGGAGAGCGACAACGTCGATTCGATCTGGTCGCCGTCGAGATCACCGTACGCCAACGCTTCGAAGGTGCCCGCCTCGCCGGCCGTCCCTTTGTAGTCGTACATGTAATATTGCGGATCGCTCAGCGCGAATCGGAGGCACACGAATCCTGCCGTTGCGCTGTTGCCCTCCGTCCAATCGGTCGGCGCCGATTGATACTTCTTGCCACGCACGGAGTCGATCTCGGCGGGAACCTTTTTCGCCGCATCGGTGCAGAGATTGTGCATCGCTTTGGTCGTCCCCCCCGCCGCCATGACATCGCCCTTCATGCTCTCGCGCGCGTAAGCGGCCGTAGCATCCTTGGCCATCTGTCCGAGTGAACTTCTCACTTCTGCCGTCTTCGCGTGCATCAGGTATTTGCGCACGCCATAGAGACCGAGCGCGGCGAGTACCCCCACGATCGCGACGACGACCATCAATTCGATGAGGGTGAATCCACGCTCGTCTTTCTCACCCCGAATAGGATTCGCCATCTTTCAACATCGTGCCTGATGCGGCCAACTCGCGCAACGCCAACGCCCCATCGAAACCATCGTCCCACATACGACTACGCCCCCTTTCAATCCTCATGAAAGGGGGCGCAATACCGTGGCGCCCTAGTCTAAGTCTAGCTCACTCTTCCGGGTTCTCTTCCTTGATGTTCGGGGAAACATAGACTTGACCGCCTCTAACTTCGCCGAACATCGTAAAGGCCGAGGTGGTCTTGTCGCCATTGAGATCGCCCTCCGCGATTGCCGAGAAGTGAGTCGTATCCGGTGTCAGGTAGTTGTATCGATAGTACTGGGGATCACTGACTTGGAATTTCAGACATGCGAAGCCCGCGGCAACTTTGCCGTCCTTACCCTTGTCCACGTCCCACTCGGCGGGAACCGATTGATACTTGGCCCCGGCGGGGACATCCTTCGGGACCGGCGCGGTCGCTGCCCCACAGAGCTGATTCGATAGCGCGGCGGTGCCCTTATCGGGGAGAACGTCTGCCGACATCGACTCGCGCTCGTAGGCGGTTTTGGCATCCTTCGCCATCTGACCTACTGCGTTTTTGGCTTCGGCGGTCTTCGCGTTGAGCAGGTATTTGCGGACGCCGTAGATCGCGAGGGCGGCGAGGACGCCGACGATCGCCACGACGATCATGAGCTCGATCAGCGTAAAGCCACGGTTGTTGTATCTCTTGAATGCACGCATTGAGTGTTGTCTCCCTGTTTTGATGAATTACCGGCTGTCAGATTTACGACCGCGGCTTCGCCGGTCCCCCGCCGCATGAAATCGGTTATTCGCCTTCGTTCTCCACGTAGACTTCGCCGGTGAAGGAAGATCCGGCGACGTAGGAAAAAGTGGCGTTGCCGTCGACGTCGCCCTTGGCTTCGATGACGTACCAGGGGCCCGTCGTCGCCGACCAAGTCGGTGACTTGGCGATGTCGAGCTTGGGGGGCTTTTCGCCGGCGACGCCGGCCGCCACCTTGTAGCCATAGTAGACGGGGCCATCGGAGCGGGCGCCGAGCTGCCGCCACCGCGTGTAGTCCTTATGGGAGGCGTTGTCCCACGCCGTCTTGAAGGCGCCGACCGAGCCGGTCGGGTAGAAGGTGTCGAAACCATCCGACACGTACAGGTAGGCGAGCGTCTCGGCGCGGTAGCTTTCCTCGGCCGAGCGGACAGACCCGACCATATAGATGGCTTCGCTCGTCTTCGAGGAGGTGATGAACTTACGGTAGGCGACGAGGCCGATCGTCGCGAGGATGCCGACGATCACGACGACCGTGAGAAGCTCGATCAGCGTGAATCCGCGCTGCGACGCAGGGCGAGATGTGGTCATCGGTGTCCCAAAACGAGCTTCCCTCACGGCGTGAACGTTGTGCAGCTTCCGCGCCAGTATCGACGATTCGCTCGACGGGCGGGGACGATCGGGAAATCGCGGACCTAGCGATTCTGCGAGCGTCAACGGTCTGGCGGCAGCTCCGGGAAGTGCCGCAAAACGTCACTTCGTCGAGCGGGCGATGACAATTCCCGGCGAGCCAAGGGAATTTACTGGCGATGCCCACCTACGCCGGCGCCGCCGGTGCGCGCCTCCGCTGAGGCGTACTCTTCTTCGATTTCATCGTCGCCGCCCAGATCGATGGCGTGCTTCTCGAGGCGATAGCGCAGCGAGCGAAACGAGATGCCGAGCAGCTTCGCGGCGGTCTTGCGCACACCTCCGGTGCGCTCGAGGGCCTGGAGCATCAGGCGTCGCTCGAGCTCGCCGAGAACCGAGTCGAGGGCGCACCCTTCCGGCGGCAGCTGCGCGAGAAGAGGGGCCGGGCTCCCCGAGAGGCCGCTCACTTCCGGCGGCAGGTCGCCGAGACCGATCGCCGGCGACGAAGCCAGGGCGACGGCCCGCTCCATGATGTTCTCGAGCTCGCGGATGTTGCCGGGAAACGCGTAAGCTTCGAGGGCGCGTATCGCGTCCGCTTCGAGACCCCGCACCTCTTTGCCGAGCTCGAGAGAAAAGCGGGTGACGAATCGCTCGGCGAGGGTGGCGATGTCTTCGCGTCGCTCGCGTAGAGGGGGGACCTGGATGCGGATGACGTTGAGCCGATAGTAAAGATCCTGCCGGAACTTGCCGGCGCGCACGTCCGCTTCGACGTCGCGGTTGGTAGCGGCGAGCACCCGGACGTCGACGGGCAGCTCCGCGCTGGCACCCACCGGGCGCACGCGCCGCTCCTGCAGGATGCGAAGCAATTTCACTTGCAGCGAAGCGGGCAGCTCCCCGACTTCGTCGAGAAGAACGGTGCCCCCGTCGGCTTCCCGGAAGAGACCGGCTGTCGAGCGCTGGGCCCCCGTGAAAGCTCCTTTTTCATGACCGAAGAGCTCGCTTTCCATGAGCGACTCTGGAAGCGCCCCGCAGTTGACGACGAGGAACGGGCGCCCCGCTCGGTCGCTCTGATCGTGCAGGGCGCGGGCGACGAGCTCTTTGCCGGTGCCGCTCTCGCCGGTGATGAGCACGGTCGTGCGCGTGGCGGCGGCCTTGCGGACGATTTCGCCGATGAGCTTGGAGGCCGGCCCGGTGCCGAACATCTCGCGCTTTTCGAGATGTCGTACCTTGGCGCGCAGCTGTTCGTTTTCGGCGAGGATCGAGCGTTTCTCCAGCGCCTTGCCGAGGATGGCCGTGATCTCGGCGTTGGCGAACGGCTTGGTAACGAAGTCGTACGCGCCGCGCCGCATGGCATCCACCGCCGCTTCGACCGTGGAGTGCGCCGTCATGACCACGACCTGGGTGGCGGCCGCGCGCTCCTTGGCGACGGTGAGCAAATCGAGACCCGAACCATCGGGCATGACGATGTCGGTCAGCACGACCGCGAAAGGCGTTGGGCTCTGGCGAATGGCCTCCACGCCCAGGCGAAATCCGGGTTGGGCCACCACCTCGAAGTTCTCCCGCCGAAACAGGATGCCGAGCATATCCCGCAAGCTCGGTTCGTCATCGACGATGAGCAAGCGCGGGAGCTTCGGCGGAATGGAGGGCATCGTCCAACAGGCTATCACGCCGAGGCGTCACAATTGCGCGTCCGGTCGCCTGCCTTCCTCAGAGTGCGGAACGCAGGATTCGCGCTTGCGCCGCGAAGACGATCGCCTCGAGGGCGCAGCGGACGTCGAGGGCGGTTCCCGACCGGGCCTCGCGCACGAGCGCGCGGAACGCGAGATATTGCCGGCCGTCGAGACCGAGCAACAGGGGGACGGTGGCAGGATCGCGCGGCGCCTCGGCCGAGCCGAAGATCCCGGCCGCACTGGCCAGGACCCGGGCGACCAGAGCATCGCAGAGCTCGATGGCGCGAGCGTAGCGACGTCCCATGATGGCGGCTTCGACGTCGCGCACGGCATCGCGCTCCCCTTCCGGCCAGAGCTCGGCGATCGTGAATGGCGGCGATTCGCTCTTGAGAATGGCGCGCGCCGCAACTTCACCGGGCGCCTCCACGCCGCGGTCGGTCTGGCTCACGAGCCCCGAATTCGTCGAGGCGGCCGCTCCCGGTGGCGGCGCGGTGAGGGTCGGAATCACCGCCGGCGCGTGAACGGTGGTGGTATCGGCGTTGCGTAGCGCCTCGCTGAGACCCCCTTCGATTGCCTCGAGCTCCGCCGAAATCTGCCGTTCGCCGGGAGGAATGGTCGATTCGAAGGCGGTGACGACGAGTTTGGTGATGGTCTCGAGCGCCTCGTAGACCCCCTCGCCGCGCGTCGCCACCGTGCCGAACGAGGGCGCCTTGTGCGCGTTCAGCATCTGATCGAGCTCGTTGAGCGACATGACTTCGTTCAGATCGCGCTTATTGTGCTGGATGACGTGCGGAAACTCCTCGAGCGCACGCCCGTGCTCCCGCAGGTTCTCACGCAGATTCTCCAGCGTCTCCAGGTTGGCGTCGGTCCGCCCGGCCTGCGAATCGGAGACGAAGACCAGGCCGTCGGCCCCGGTGAGAACGAGCTTGCGGGTGGCGTTGTAATAAACCTGGCCGGGGACCGTGAAGAGCTGAAGCCGCACCCCCATCCCCCGCACCCTCGGCAGGCGAATCGGAAGAAAATCGAAGTAAAGTGTCCGATCGACCGGGGTGGCGAGCGACACCATCTTGCCCCGGTGTTCAGGTCGTACGGTCGCGTGAATGTGCTGGAGCGTCGTGGTTTTGCCGCTGAGCCCAGGCCCGTAGTACACGACCTTGAACACGAGCTCCCGCGCTAGAGCGTTGACCGACGCCATCGCCGGCCGAGACTATCATCACTCGGCCTGCTCCCCGCAGAAAGGAGCTGCCGCCGGACACGACCCCGGCAGGTTCCGACGTCGGGTGAAGTGGCTCGCAGGCCCTGGCGCAGCCGGCGAGTTGCGCCTATACTATCGGCGCATTCATCGACATGAAAAGGAACGACGCCAGATGATCACGATCACCACGAAAGCCGCCGACAAGGTGAAGGAAATTGCCGAAGCCGAGGCCTTGCACGGCCAGGGACTCCGGCTTCGCGTGGTGGGGGGCGGGTGCTCCGGTTTTTCGTACGACCTGTACTTCGAGGATAGTCCCACCGAGATGGATGAAACCTTCGAGGCAAACGGGGTCAACCTCTACATCGACCCGCTCAGCTTTCAGTACCTGGACGGCACGGAGATCGACTACGTCGAAGGGATGCACGGCTCGGGATTCAAGTTCAGCAATCCCAACGTCAAGGGCACCTGCGGCTGCGGTAGCAGCTTTTCGGCCTAAGCTCGTCTGGTTCGTCGGCATCCGACTTTCGCGCCAGGGAGTTCCCGCTATCCCCCGAGGGGCGCTCGGAGAAGCTCGCCCTTTCGATCGTCCGTTGGAAGCGACGCGACCTAACACGCGAACTGCGCATCCAACCCTCTAGAAACGTCGGTCGTTCGAGACTGACGACGGAGGATTTGTGACGCACGAAATCATGGGGCAGAGCTCCGCAGCGCCCGCTTCTTCGGAAAACCACTCTGCGCTCTCGCGGTACATCAGCCTGGTGAAGGACATCCCAGAGCTCGACCGCGAGCAGGAGGTCGGCCTTGCGTCGAAGTGGCTACGAGAAGGCGATCGCGACGCGGCAGCCAAGCTGGTCAACGCGAATCTTCGCTACGTCGTCGCGATAGCGTTGACGTATCGGCGTTATGGGCTGGCGCTTTCGGACCTCGTGGCCGAGGGCAATTTCGGAATCGTGCACGCTCTGCGCAAGTTCGACCCCGGCCGCGGCACCCGCTTCGTCACCTATGCGGCGTACTGGATTCGCGCCTACATTTTGAACTTCGTCATTCGGTCGTGGAGCCTGGTAGGCGTCGGGTCGGGCCCGCTGCGCTCGAAGTTGTTCTTCCGATTGCGCCGTGAGCGGGCCCGCATCGCGAGCTTGGTGGGCGAGGGGGACGCGGGAACCGAGCTTCTGGCGGAACGCTTCGGTGCTCCCGCCGAAAAAGTGCTCTCGATGGCGCGCAGGCTCGAGGCCCGCGACCTTTCGCTCGATACGAAGGTTTTCGACGACGGACAGACGACGCTGGTCGACACGCTCGAGTCGAACGCGCAGTCGCAGGAAGAGCGATTTTCGGCGACCGAGGAACGCCTGCGCCTGAAGGAGCGGCTGCGCTCCGCCCTCGAAGCGCTCGACCCGCGCGAGCGCTACATCGTCGAAGCGCGAATGATGGCCGACGAGGAGGACGAGCTGTCGCTCGCCGAGATCGGCCGTCGATTGGGAGTTTCGCGCGAGCGCGCGCGGCAGCTCGAAAGCCGCGTCAAGAAGAAGCTACGAGCTCAGCTCGCCTCCGCCAACGAGAGCCACCCGGCCGGCGAGCGGGCGGCCTGAGACCGGGTTTGTGTTAGTCGGCGCAGCCTTCGGCTAGCATTACTGCGTCAGATCTTGGCGATGACAGATCACGATCAGCAATTGCCGCGCGTCGCCCACGCAAATGACGGCGAGGCCGTCGGAAGCCGCCGCGTCGGACCGGAATCGCCGCTAGGCCTCGCCTCTTCGGCTTCGCCTACAGCCAGTTCCGCCTGTCCGGTCAGTACTTAAGTGGGTCTATGGCTACTCCGACGAGACGATCTGGTAGTGAGGATCGCTGACGCAGTAATGTTACGCCGCTTGGCAGTCGCGGATCGATGACTTATCCTTCGAGGCGTTGCAGGAGGTCAGGCAATCGCCGGTTTTTGGCGTGGCGTCAGCCGCGGCGAAAACGGGAGGAAAGTCCGAGCTCCACAGAGCAAGGTGCCGGGTAACGCCCGGTGAGGGTGACCTCGAGGAGAGTGCCACAGAAAACAGACCGCCACGCCGCAGCGAAAGCTGCCGCGCGGTAAGGGTGAAACGGTGGGGTAAGAGCCCACCGCGCGCTCGGTAACGGGCGCGGCACGGCAAACCCCACCTGGAGCAAGGCCGCGTAGGTGGACGCGATTCGAACGGCGCGAGCCGTTCGGGTCCAAGGGCTGCTCGTCCGAAGCCCACGGGTTGGCCGCTCGATGCGACCGGTGACGATCGCACTAGAGGAATGATTGCCCTTCTTCGGAGGCGACTCCGAAGCTGACAGAACTCGGCTTACGACACCCTGTGACCACGAAGCCTCAGCGCCTTGCGGCGTTGGGGCTTCGCGCTTCACTGCGCCGCGAAGACGAACGGCACGTTGATCGTCGAACCGTCGGAGGGAGGAAACGTCCAGCCACGGACCTGGTTTTGGACGCAGCTGGCAAGACCGGGGTAGCCGTCGCCACCGGACGCGTTCACACTCTGCACGCGCCCGTCGGCCGCGATAGTGATCGTCGCGAGCACCCGAGCGCTGGAGGGAGCGCTCGGCGCCCGCGTGGCGAGCGCGGTCTCCCAGCATTGGCGCTTGACGAAGGCGCGGTGACTCTGCACGACCCGCTCGTAATCCGCCGTGGTGAGTTGCCCTCCCCCGCCACTCTTCGTGGTTCCGCCGCCGGGCGCCGACGGACCTTGCGTGAGCCCGTTCAGGCCGGTCAAGCTGGGGCTAACCGGAGCCGCTGGTTCGGGAGCCGGTTTGGCACCACGGGGCGCTCCCTGGCCACCCTTGGTCGCCGGCGCGGCCGCCACTTCGATCGGACCGATGGCCGTCATCCCCTCCGATTCAGCCGTCGGAGGCGGCGCAGGTGTCGGCACCATCACCGACACGATTTGCACGGCCGGACGCCCGTTGGTCTTCGGCAAGAGAAACACCATCACTGCCACACCGAGAAACATGCCGCCGAGCAACACGACCAGCCAAGCGGCAGGATGCGCCCGCCGACTCTCGGCGAGGCGACTACCGAAACGCGATCGCCGAAAATCGTCAGCCTCGTCGAGTGAAAGCTCGCTTTCGGGTGACAACACCTGGCGGGACGAAAGCGATGCGGGCGGGGCGTCGCTCTCGA
>DASWDH010000068.1:0-24688 GCA_036395495.1 Polyangiaceae bacterium | reverse complement strand
GCTTTCATCGAGGAGGAGTCGGCGCATGCTGGCGTTGCAAGCGCAAGGGCACCGGTATCGCCGTCCGAAATGCGCTCCACGAGAAGGACATCCGAGGTCATGCCGAGCTCGAGATCGTAGGCCGCGTCGACCGATCCGACGTGCGCGCAGCCGAGATCGATGTCATCGGTGTGACCGGTGAGCCCGACGTCGATCGTATGGTTGGGGGTCAGTAACGGCGCCCCCTCGCATTTTTCGTCAGCGGGTGCCGTGGTTGGAGCGGAGACATCCACCTCGACCTGTAGATCGGTCGGCGCACTCGCCGAAATCGCGAGATAGTAGACGCCGGGGGGCAAGGCCCGCGCAAAAGCCGTCGCAGGCGATCCCCGCCCGCACACGAGTTCGTCTTCGATTCCGGCGCAATCCGGCTTGCGCAGCGACACGACCGGAACTCCATCACCGTCGGTGGAGGCGGCAAAGGCTTTGACGTCTCTCGTATCGGCCAGGGTAAAAGTGTAGACGAGGTCGCCGGTCACGAAGCCGCAGCTCGACTCGAGATCCTTCTTGGTTCCGGTCAAACTCACCATGAGGGGCGCCCCCAACGGAAGTGGCGTCGCGGTGCCGCACGTCTCGTTGGAGGGGGGGGTCGTCGGGGAAGTCTCGCCGACGTGAACGAGAACCGTCTCGTCGCGATCGGTCCAAACGTAGAGCGGATAATGCCCCGCGGGGAGCGCTCGGACCCGAATACGCGCCAAGCGATTGCCGCTCGGCCCCTCCAGACCGTCGGCACACGCAAGCTCCGTTCCGAGCTTCGCGCATTCCGCGGCAAGGCCGACGGCGAGCGTACCGGCTCGCGCCTCGACCAAGACGTCGACGTCGCGCGCCTCCGTTAGCTCCAGAGCCGCGACGACGTCGCGCCGTCCGGCCGGAGCCATCGGCGCGCAAGTGCCGGCATAATCGAAAGACGCTGCGGTGGTGTCGAGCTGATAGATTCCGCTCGCGGCGATGGTGAGGGGATCGAGACACGTGTCGTGGGAGGCTTTCTGGCAGGTCGCCTCATCGATGCGGCCATCGCAGTTGTCGTCTTTGTGGTTGCCACAGACTTCGGGGTGGCCGGTGTAAACCGTCGGATCGTCGTCATCGCAGTCACCGCCCGCCCTGCAGTGAACATCGGGGTTGCCGTCCCCATCGGCGTCGCGCACCTTGTGCTCGCATGTCTTGGTGCTCTCGACGCAAGAATCGATCGTGCACGTCGCCTGGTCGTTGCACGCCTCGGGCGCCCCTTGTCGACAGCCGAGTAAGGGATCGCATCGCTCGATACCGTCGCAGTAAACGCCGTTTTGGCAGCGAGAATCGTCGGGAGTGAACTGGCAGCGGTGGATCGCGAGGTTGCATGCGTCGAATGTGCAATCGACGCCATCGTTGCACTGGTCGTTCTCGAGACAGGGACCGCCCAAGATCGGGCCGTCGGTGAGCGCGTCGGTCGCCGCATCGCGACCACCATCGGGCGAGGAACCACCGTCCTCGACGAAAGGGCTCGCGGCATCACCATTCGAGCACCCCGCGAGACCTACCGCAAGCCAGCTAGGCACCCACACATACAAAAGCGAACGCATGCGGTAGAGAGCGTAGCCGAACTGCGTACAAAGGCCCTTCATCCTGACCCGTGGCAGTCGCCAGCGTACTCTGGCAGAATGTCGGGAGCTGATCGAAAGGCGATGACCCCTTGCACAGCGATAGGCTCACCCGACAAGAGCTGACCTGGCTTCTCACGCAAGAGGCGCGCAGCGCGGCGGAGAAACTACGAAAAGGCGTGGCGGTGCTCGCCGCCCCGGAGGTGCGAGCGGCGAGCGGTCCCCCCGCGGCGAGCATCGAGCCCGAGCTCGACGCGCTCGACGACGCCATGAAGATGCTGGCGTCGTTGCACACCGGCACCGCTACCCGCAGTCGGCGAGGGCGCATCGATTTGGCCGCCCTGCTCTGGGAGGTAGCGCCGAACGCACGCGTGTCGATCGAGCCGGGCAGCGGCACCGAAGTCTTCGGCGACGAGTCGGAGCTACGGCGCATGCTCCAGGTTCTGGTCGGCTCCACCAACCCAACCGGAGGCCCGTCCGAGTTCGGCACCCCGGAGCTCTCCATCCGGCGGGAAGGGTCGGAGATCCGGGTCAGCGTAACGCTTGGCCCCGATCAGTCGGCCAATGCGGGGACGGAACGCGCGTGGCTCAGCCGCATGGCGACGCGCTACGGCGGCCGGCTCGAGCTCGAGGGGGCCACCGAATCGATCCTCTTGCCTGCCGATGGCGCCAACGATCAGCGCGAGGTCGAGGATCTGCGGCGGGAGCTCGAAGCAGCACAGCGCCAAGGCGAAGCCTACGCGCGCGAGCTCGCGGCGGTCTTTTCGTACTCGCAGGGGTCTCCGCCACGGTTCTCTTCGCAACCGGCGGAGGCCAACCGGGGTCTGGTCGCGCTCACCGGAATGGCCGTGGGATTGAGCGGGCAATTGCGAAGCATCTTCAGCATGATCGACCGCGAGTTGATTGCTTTACGTGAAGGAAGCGAGCCCCCGTCTCCGCACGCCGAGATGATGGCGCAGCAAACGGCGCTCGGCAGCGAGCTGGTCGCCGATCTCGTGCGTCTCGCGCAATGCCCGGCCTACGAATCGACGCAGCACGTGAATCTCGCCGACCCGGTGCGCGCGGCGATGGCCGAGCTCGAAAGTCGCGCGACTCGCCGGGGGGTCACCCTGAAAAGCCACATTCCCGCCCACGCGGATCTCGAATCGCGGCCGGCGGCGGTGGGGCTGCTCGCGCGAACGCTCATCAATGATGCCATTCTGGCCACGCCGCGGGGCGGACAGGTCGTGGTGACGGTGGAGCCGTTGGCCAAGGGGGCCCGGCTCGTCGTGAGCGACGGCGGCCCTCCCATTCCAGAAGACTCCTACGGCGCGCTGGTCTCGACGCGGCTCGATCCCTCGACGGTGGGACGGCCCAGTACCGGGGCGCTCTTCTGCGCGCACCTGCTCGCCCAACACCTCGCCACGGAACTCGAACTTTTGGCGGATAACCTTACGCCAGAGCCGCAGGTGGGGGCACGGTTGCAGGTGAAGTTGGGCGCCTGAAGTCATTCACCCGAAAAAACGACTGTAGGTTCAGACCGAACGCCCGTAATAACTTGGCAGAATGCAAATTCTCGTCGTCGAGGACCAGGACGCCATTCGCCGCATGATCGAGGCGCTCGTGGCGGCCCGTGGCCACAAGGTGGTCGCCGTCGCGAGCGGCGCGAAAGCCGTGGAGGTGGCGATCCAATCGCCTCCCGACGTTGTCCTTTTGGACCTGCATCTTCCGGGGCAATACGATGGGTTCGACGTGTGCGAAAAGCTCCGCGCCAACCCGACCACGCAGAAGGTACCGGTCGTCATCATCAGCGCACGCGACGACGCTCCCACCCGAGCCAGGGCAACCCAGATCGGCGCGACCTCCTACTATGGCAAGCCCTTCAGCCCGATGGCGCTGCTCAAGGAAATCGAGAAATTCGGACGCGCGAAGTCACAGTAAGTCCAAGAAGCGCCTCGCGCGCCCCTCGGCCGCGAGCAGCAGGCTGCCCGCTTCTTCGTCGGGGATTCGCAGCTTCGAGCAAAGCTCGCTGAGAAGTGCCTTTTCCGCCGGCGCCTGCTCGCCGTCGATGAACGTCAGGAGCACGGCATGCTGCAAGAGCATGCGGCGATCGTCGGCCGAAAGTGCGGTCAAGGGGATGTCGGCCAGCGAGCGCGGCGTCTTCGCGTACTCGCGGATCTCGACCGCTTCCTCGTCGTTGACCTCGAAGGCCTGAAAGAGAGCCTCGAGTACTTCGGTCTCTTCTTGTGAGATGCGGCCGTCCGCCCAGGCGACACTCACGAGGGATTGCAGAATGGCCGTGTCTTCTTCGTGCATGCCGGTCCCCTGCCGCCATTACTACCATGACCGGAGGAGCATCAGCGCGGCTATCCCCAGCAATACGGCGATCGCCAGAGAGACGTACAGCTTGGCGCGTCCCGATGGCCCGGTGAGCGGCGCATCCGATAGGCCGTGTGCGATCTCTGCGGCACGGTCGGGGGGAGGCGTGGTCGTGTAGAAATCGGCGCCGCCCGCGGCGCTCTGGAAGGGGGACTCGCTCTCGGCGAGGACGGGCTCGACCGCCATCGGCTCCGTGTCGTCCGCCGCCGCGTCGGGCAACGAAAGTTCCGTCCCTCGAGCGCGCAAGCTTTCGCGCGCGAGCCGAGCCAGCGCACGTCCCGCCGCGCTGCGATTCACGGGGATGAGAGCCGTCTCGAGCTCGGAAATGAACTGAACCAGATTCCCTTTCGCTGGGTGCGACGCCAGGGTGCTCAAGGCGGGAGCGCGGCCGCTCGAAGCGTCGAGTAGCCGCCGAAGCAGACGCCGCAGCGCATCCTCCGCGTCGAAGATGGTGGCTCCCAGGGTCGGTCGCACCACGACCCTGCCCCCCTCGACCTGAACGCTACAGCGATCTTCATCGACGAGGGCGGGCGTGCGCAGGAGCTGATCGGCGGCGGCGAGCACGAGGTATCCCGCTGTCTCGGGAGCCAAGAGCGCTCGGCGGCGCCGTGCCGCATCGATGACTTCTGCTGCCGTGACCTCGGGGGTGCTCATCAAGCGTGGGCTCCGGGTGCCAGCCGGACGCGCACGCCGCGGCTGGCGAGAAACGCCTTGGCTTGGCCGATCGTGTATTCGGCATTATGGAAGATCGAGGCTGCCAATGCCGCGTCGGCACCCCCCTCGACCAAGCCGCCGCGCAGGTGCTCGAGGGTGCCGACGCCTCCGGACGCGATGACCGGGACACTCACCCGGTCGGCCACGGCTCGCGTCAGCTCGATATCGTAGCCCTCGCGCGTTCCGTCGCGATCCATGCTCGTCAGAAGAATTTCGCCCGCCCCCATCCGCACCATTTTTTCCGCCCACTCGATGGCGTCGAGGCCAGTCGGAGTGCGTCCTCCATGGGTGAACACTTCCCAACGCGGCGGCGTGCCCTCGGAGGTTGGCCGGCGGCGCGCATCGATGGCCACCACGATGGCTTGTGTTCCCCACGCGTCCGCCGCTTTTCGAACGAGCTCCGGCTCCCGAACGGCCGCGGTGTTGATCGATACCTTGTCGGCGCCGGCCCGTAGCAGCAACTGAATGTGGTCCGTCGACGAGATTCCGCCGCCGACCGTCAGCGGCGCGAAGACGACCTCCGCCGTGCGAGCGACGACATCGACCATCGTGCCCCGTTTCTCGTGCGACGCGGTGATGTCCAGGAACGTGATTTCGTCGGCGCCCTCTTGGTCGTAGCGCTTGGCGCATTCGACCGGATCGCCGGCGTCACGGAGTCCGACGAAATTCACGCCTTTGACGACCCGGCCGTCCTTGACGTCGAGACAAGGGATGATGCGTTTGGCGAGCATGGGATTGGCGTAGCACCGCATAGCACTCCTGCGCGCAAACGTGGCGGCTCTGCTCCGCCGGGGAACGAAACTCCGAGCTTGCCGTGACTTTGAGCGTGGTAGTCTCCGGGCATGATTTCCTGCCCGCAATGCGGGTCACTCGCCGCGTCGGACGCGGAGCGATGTCCGAGCTGTGGGGCATGGCTGGCCGGCGCGCCGCCGGGCCGCCCCGCCGGTCCGGTGGCCAACTCGATGAAGAAGACGATGGTCGGCATGGCGCCGCGTTTGGCCGTGCCGCCGCCGGCGGAGCCGCCCCCCGCCGAGGACCCGCGTCCAGCCATCACGCAGAAGAGAACCGTCGTCGGGATGCCAGCCGCCCCGCCTCGAGGATCGCGCCCCCCGCAAATCACGATTGGACCGAGCCGCAGCAGTGCCCCGCCGCGCGCGACGCCTGCAACGCAATCAGGGGATCGCAGCGAGCCCGGTTTCGGCCAAAAAACGGTCATTGGCATCCCGTCACCGCTCCCCGAGCCGCCACCTCCGATCGCAGAGGCGCGCGGTCACGAAGATCGATCTCGCGCTCCCTTTCAACCCGCGAAAAAGACGGTGCTCGGCGTCGCAATGCCCGGGATCGCGCCTCTCGCGCCGGGGGTCCCCAAGCCGTCGCCGCCCCCCTCGCCTTACCCGCCTCACCGGAGCGACTTTCCGAGCGAGATGGAAGCGTCGGGACCGCCAATCGGGATGCCGCCGTCGGAACCATGGGAAGAACCGCCGCGGCCGGCTCGTTCGCCGAGCCGCCCGCGTGCGCGCCGGTCCGAGCGGTCGGCGACACTCGCGATCGCGAGCGGGCTGGTGTTGGCGGCGGGCGCGGCCGCCTTCGCCCTTTTGTGGCGGAGCCCCGCCCCGCTCAGGGCCGAAGCACATGTCGACGCCAACGGCATCGACATGCTGCACCTCACCTGCGCCACCTGTCCCGATGACACCGAGCTACGCATCGGCCACGTAAGAGCGAAGATCAAGGATCGGGTCGCCGATATCTCGCTCCCGGCGCCGCTCGACATCGGCGAGAATCGCTTCAAGGTCGAGCTCGACCGGCCGGACACCGGTCGCGACGAGAATGTCTCGCTCGTCGTGAAGATCGGTTACCGCATCCGGCCCGACCTTTCGACGCTCGAGGCGGAGCGGCCCCTCTTGCGCATTGCGGTCGAAGGGGTGCCCCTTTCGACGATGACGATCGACGGAAAGCAGCTCGAGCTCGGCCGCGACGGCAAAGCCCAATACGACATCGATGTTTCCTCTGACTGCACGGGTTTCGCCGACGAGACCAAAACGATCGAGCGCGCCATCCCCTACGGCGTGGTCAGCTCGAGCGGCGTCAACGAACAGGGCGTCGTGAACGTGCGGGTCGGCGTCGTCCCCTTGCGCCTTGACCTGCCGCTCGCGCGCGCGGTCATCGAGGGGGACCGTTTTCCCCTCGCCGGCCGCACCGGAAAAAACGCGCGTCTCTCGGTCGGGGAACAGCTCATCGGTGTGGGGGCCGACGGCAGCTTCTCGCGATCGGTCGTCGCACCGCTCATCGGCGAGAATGCCATCGCGCTTCGCGCGAGCGTTCCCGGGCAAGCTCCTCGGTCGGCGACGTTGCGGGTGCGAAGGGTCGAGCGCCTGGCAGACGAAGCCAAAGCATTTTCAGCGACGGCACCGCTTGCGTTCACCGAGCTTGCGGCGGACGTCCAAAAGCATGTCGGCGAGCCCGTGGTGCTGACCGGCGAGGTGGTGGAAGCCCGCGCGCAGGGAGGCTCCAAGTACGTCGCTTTGCTCGATGTGCAGAAAGGCTGCTCGCGTCCGCCCTGCCTCGCACGCGTGGTGCTCTCCGCTGAAACGGGCCCCGCGCGCGGCGACCCGTTGCAAGTGTTCGGGCACGTCAGCCGCGCGATCGCCGAATCGCCCGGCGTCCAAGGGGCACCGAAGGGGACCGTTCCGGAGGTGGAGGCCGCCTTCATCTTGAAGAAGCGCTGACCATGGCGAGCCGGGCGTTTCAGGCAGCCATTGCCGCCGCGGTCTTTGCATCGTGCGGCGCGCTCACCCTCGTCTCTTCGCAGACCGGGGCGACGGACATCGATCCGACGCGGCCGACGACGATTGTCGTCGGTCTCTCCCCGGGCATCGCACCGATGGCGCGCGTCGACGGCGCTCGGCGAGGCCGCGCGCACGACCCGCTCCCGCGAAGACCGAGGCTGCTCTGGCGTCAATCCGTGCGCGGCGGCATCGTCTTCGTCCCCCTCGCCGTCGACGCGCGCGGCGCGGTCCTGGTCGCCAGCGAGAGTCTGCCCGAGCTGCTGCAGCTGTCGGCAGCCGGCCAAGAGCAGTGGCGTGCCTCGACCGGTGCGGGGACCTCGATCACCGGGACGGTGCTGCTCAGTGACGAAACGCGGTTGATCGTCACGTCGGTCGGCGATGCCATCGGCTTTTCGCCAGCGGGAACCATGCGTTTCAAGACTGCCATCGAGGCGGAACGTAGCGTCCGGGTGAGCTTGCTCCCTCTCGAAGATGGAGGCGCTGCGATCGCGGCCGGTCACGAGATCGATTGGATGGACGGCGACGGGCAACTGCGGGAGCGGATCCGGATCGATGAAAAAATCTTCGGGCCGCTCGTAGCGACACGGGCGGGGATTGTAGCGGTCACCCAGAGCGGCGCCGTCCATGTGGTGCGCGCAGGTTTCAGCAAACGAATCGGAAGTCTCGGCGGCGACCCCGGAGAGCCGGGTGCGTCGACGCCGGACGGCCGTACGCTCTTCGCTGTGGTCGACCATCAGCGGGTCGTGGCATTGGACCTGACGACCGGCGTCGCCCAGGCGCGCTACTCCGTCAACGATCTATCGCTGCATGGCCCGGTCGTATTCGGCCGAGCGGACGCGGCGGTCCTCACGAGCTGGAACGGCGTGCTCATGAGCATCCCGAAGGCCGGCGGCGAACTGCGGCGCACGCCGCTCGATTCCCGGATCGAAACGTTGGTGACCGATGGCGGCAAGATCGACTTCGCGGCGCTCGAGGACAGCCCCGCCGCAGTGACCGATAACGACGGCTTCATCGCGTTCGCCCGAATCGGCGGAAGATTCGGTGTGGTTTCCCCCGATGGCGCGGTGAGCCTCGCCGTCGGTCGAACTTGCCATTCACCGGCGGCGCTGGCACCCGCCGGCGCTCACCGCATGGTGGTAGCCTGCCGCGACGGTGCGGTCCTGATGTTCGGCGAGGATAGTCCGTGACTTGGACCCGCAGGCAACGCTGGAAAAACGACGCGATCTACGCCGCCGCCGTGGCCGCCGTGAAACTCGGTCTCGCACTTCCTCGCGGATGGTTGCCTCACGTCGGTTCGCTCCTCGGGTGGGCGGCTCACCTGCTGTTGCCGCGCGTTCGACGGACGACGCTCGCCAACCTCGCCCTGATTCATCCGGATGCCGCGCCGGCCGCCCGCCGTGCCCTTGCCCGACAGGTCTATCGATGTCTCGGCCGCGATCTTACCGACACGGTGGCCCTTCTCGATCCCGAGGAATCGCCGGGGCGGACGCTGGTGCTTCCTCGCGAGTCGCACGACGTCTTGACGTCCGCGCTCCGTCGCGGCCGTGGCGTCGTGTACGCGACGTGCCACCTCGGACCTTGGGAACGCATGGCAGCCCTCCTCGCGGCCGAAGGCTTCCCCATCACCACGGTGGCCCGGGAGAGCTACGACCAACGATTTCATCCTTTACTGTATGAACGCGTCAGAAATAAGCGAAATATAGAAGTTATTTACAGAGGAGATCCTGGGGCATCGTTTGCGATCGTACGCGCCTTGCGGCGCGGCCGAGTGCTCGGGTTTCTGCTCGATTTGCCGGGGCGCGTGACAACCCGCCAGGTGCGGTGGCTCGGCCATCCGGCGCCCGTTGCGGTCGGCCCTGCTCGCATCGCCTTGCGCACGGGAAGTCCCATCGTGGTCGGTACCCCCGCCCACTTGCTTGGGGACGACCGGCTCTGCGTTCACATCGCGAGTCTCAGGGCTGACGACCTGCCCCCCGGGGATGAGGGTGAGGCGGAGCTCACCCAGAGGATGGCCGACGCCCTGAGCGAGCGCATCCGTTCGCTCCCGGCGCACTGGCCGTGGATGCATCCATCGTTCGTCAATGGGTCGACACCGGCGGAAGCCGCCACGCCGCAACCTGGGCCGCAGACCCGCACCGACGAAGCTTGAACGTCTCGAGCAGCCCGTGGACGGCATAGTCCGGGTCATTTTCGTCTGGTACACTAGCTTAGGGGCGGCTTTCATTGACCAAAGCTTCGACTTTCGCTGAACCGAGTTCCCGGACACCCCGGCCGGTCGTCGGTCGTGACATTCGGTCCCTGCCCATCACGCCGCGGGAGGCGTTCGTTCTGTCGCGTATCGATGGATCGGTGAGCGAGGCAGAGCTCGCGATGATCACCGGCTTCGGTGAGGAAGCGGTCAGCCAGTGCGTCGACCGACTGGCAGCGCTGGGGGCTATCGAGTTCGATCCACCGGTCACCGCCGATGCGCCGCCAAGGGCGTCGGGGCCCGATTTCAAGGCCCGCGAACCTCCACGCGTCTCGCAGACACAATTCAAAGCGGTCAGCCATGACCCGCCGCCGAGTCACGAAACCGCAGCCGTTGACCTCGAGCCCGAGCGCCAGCGCACCGTGCTCGAGCTCCACGGCAAGCTCCGACAGCTCGACTATTACGCGCTACTCGGCGTCAGCGAGACGGCGGAGCGTAAGGAAATCAAGCGCGCCTATTATGGCAACGCGCCCGATTATCACCCCGATCGGTTTTATGCGAAAAAGCTCGGTAGTTTCAAACCGAAGATGGAAGCCATCTTCGCGCAGTTGACGCTCGCCTACGAAACGCTCACGTCGCCCGAGCGCCGGACCGAGTACGACGGCTACCTTTCGACACAGAGGCAGACGCGTTCGATGGAGGAGTTGTTACGAGGAGCCACCGAGCCAAGGGTCGCCGCTCCATCCGCGCCGCCGACCCCACCCTCCGGCTCCGCGAGCTCGCCGCCCGAGGCCGTGCCGCTCCGGACCGCATCTGTCGTTCCCCCGACGAGCTACCCTTCCCCTTCCGGGCGGGGCCCCGAACAGGAGCGCGCGCGCCGGGAGGCGCTCGCCCGAAAGCTCGGTGTCGCTCGCGGCAGCGTTCCGCCCGAAATGAGGCGTTCCGCACCACCTCCCGATCCGGCAAACCGCGAGGCGGCCGTGCAGGATCTCAGACGCCGGCACGACGCCTTGGCCGGCGACGCTCGCCGAGCTCAAGCCCGTCGCTACGTCGAATCTGCCAAAACTGCGATGCCCGAAAACCCGGCGGCCGCGGCGAACGCCTACCGCCTCGCCCTGGCCTTCGATCCCGACAATCCCGAGATCGCCGCCGCCCTCCGCGACGCGGCCCAGGTCGCCGCCGCCGCGCTGGCCGGCGCCTACCTGAAGCAAGCGGATTACGAGAATCGCAACGGGCAGTGGGCCGAAGCGGCGCGGTCGTATGTCCGGGCGGCCGCAGGGATGCCGAACGATGCCCTCGTGCTGCAGACAGCTGCCCAGGCGCTTCTCAAAAGTTCGGGCGATATGCACCAGGCATGCGATCTTGCCAAGCGAGCGATCGCAATTTCGCCCAAACGCCTCGAGTTCCGCCTGACGCTTATCGAAGTGTATATTGCGGCCGGCCTTCCGCTCGCCGCCCGCCGAGAAATCGAGGCGGCGCGAGAGATTGCGCCGTTGGATGATAGGATAAGCGAGCTGTCAAAGCGCTTGAAGTAGGGGGAGCCAAACGACGGGATCTTCATGGAACGCGTGATCGGCATCGACCTCGGCACCACCAATTCGTGCGTTGCCATCGTGGAAAATGAAAAACCGGCCGTCATTCCCAACCGCGGCGGGTACAAGACGACTCCCTCGATGGTGGCCCTTACCGAAGCGGGTAAGCGGCTGGTCGGTCACATCGCCAAGCGCCAGGCCATCACTAACGCCGAGAACACCGTCTCCGCGGCCAAACGCCTCATCGGTAGAAAATGGGCCTCCCCGCAGGTGAAGAACTCGGTGCTCACCTCGAGCTATCGCATCGTGGAAGGCCCTCACGGCGACATTCGCATCCAGCTGCGCGACCGGCAGTACTCGGTGCCGGAAATCAGCGCGATGGTGCTGCAAGAAATGAAGGTGATCGCCGAGGATTATCTCGGCCATCCGGTGAGCAAGGCCGTGGTCACCGTTCCTGCGTACTTCAACGACAACCAGCGACAAGCTACGAAGGATGCCGGCCAGATCGCCGGCCTGGACGTGATTCGCATCATCAACGAGCCCACGGCGGCCGCGCTCGCCTACGGCTTCGGAAAACGGCTCGACCAGACCATTGCCGTCTACGACCTCGGCGGGGGCACATTCGACATCTCGATTCTCGAGATCGGAGAAGGGGGAGTCTTCAAGGTGATCGCGACCGCGGGGGACACGTTCCTCGGAGGAGAAGACTTCGACGCGCGCATCATCGATTGGCTGGTCACCGGCTTCACCGCCGAGCACGCGCTCGATCTTCGGCAGGATCGCATGGCCCTGCAGCGCCTTCGTGACGCGGCCGAGAAGGCCAAATGCGAGCTATCCTCGCTGAAGGAAACCGAAATCAACCTTCCCTTCATCATCTCGAGCGGCCAGAATGAAGCTCTTCACCTTCAGCGCAAGCTGTCGCGCGAGATGCTGGAGAAGCTGTGCGCCGATCTGGTCGATCGCACGATCGAGATCTGCAAGCAGACCCTGATCGACGCCAAGATATCGACGCGCGAGATCGAAGAGGTGGTGCTCGTGGGGGGCATGACCCGCATGCCCAAAGTCCAGGCCGCGGTCGGCCAATTTTTCGGCCGCGACCCGTGCAAGGGGGTCCATCCCGACGAGGTGGTGGCACTCGGGGCCGGAATCCAGGGTGCGGCGCTGGTCGACGAAAAGAAGCAGATGATTTTGCTCGACGTCACACCGCACGCGCTCGGGATCATGACTTTCGGCAGCTACTTCGAGGAGCTCGTTCCGCAGAACACCACCGTCCCCACGAACCGCGCGAAGACGTTCACCACCAGCCGCGACAACCAGACGGCCGTGAAGATCATCGTCATGCAGGGCGAAAACGAAAAAGCGGAGCAAAATGAGCTGCTCGGGGAGTTCATCATGACCGGGCTGCGCCGCGCGCCCAAGGGTCAGGTGGAAATCGAAGTGAATTTCGCCATCAACGCCGACGGCATCGTCAGCGTCAGTGCGAAAGATCTAGAGACAGGGCAGGAGCAGTCGATTCAGGTCACCGCCACCAGCGGCCTCACCCAGGACGAGATCGCCAAGATGATGGCGGATGCCCAACATTTCACGGTGCAGCGGCGAACGAGCGAGGAGTTCGAGGGCGTCAAGCAAGAGGCCGAAAAGCTCATCGTTCAGATCGAGCAGTTGATGCCCGACGTCGAGCAGGTGGTCGCCTCGAGCGATTTCGGAAAAGACGCCATCGGAAAGGCCAAAGCCGTCGTCGCCAAAGCGCGCGCGGCGATCGGGCGCCAGGATATCGGCGCGGTACGCGAGCAGATCGAGGGACTCTCGCGAACGCAGCGCATGTTCAAAGGAGTGGTCGCGAAGACCCCGTGAGATCAGGTCGTTCGATGCCCCATAGCGATCCGCCGCCTCGTCCTGACCCGCACGCCGAACCCGAGTCGGTTGCGGCGTCGGCGGCCCCGCCGGGCAGCGAGCCCCGTCCGCGACGCGACAAGGACGCCGACCCGAGCGCTATCGAAATCAGCATCGGCCATAGCGAGCTCAGCCCGGGCGAGGTGGACATCCTGCTCGATGATTTGGCTGCCGACGGTCCAGAACCAGGCGCCGACCCGCGCCCCAGTCCATTCGATCGCATCACCATCATTCCGGACATGACCGAAGAGCAGTACGTCGCGAAAATGATGAGCGAAGCGGCAGAATACGACGCTCCGCCAGCGCGCGCGGAGGAGCGTCCGGCCGGCGCACGGTCGACGAGCGAAGCACCTACCGTGCGGCACCCCTCGGGCGGGGCGCTTGCCGATGTCGACAGCGGCTGGTCTTGGCCGCCCGATCCCACGACATCGCCGACCGTGCGCGCGCAGGAAGGCGCGCCCGAAAATGCAGCGGCTACGGACGTGCCCGCGCCACCGCTCACGCTCGACCTCTCCGAGGCGGAGGCCGCGGAAGCAAAGAGGAATGGCGAGCTTCCCGCGCCGGCGCCGGTGGTCACCGTCTCCAATGGCCCACTATCGTTCGGGGCGGCGGCGGGTGACGCGCTCGAGCTGGTGCAGGTCCGTGCGCAGTCGATCAAGCCCGCGGGATCGTCCGGGATTAGTTTGCGCGAAGTGCGCGATCGCTTCGATGTCGGCGACTTTTCGGGAGCGCTCGTGCTGGCCGAGGGTATCCTCGAGCACGATCCGGAGAGCGTCGATGCGGTGATGTATGCCGAGCACTGTCGCGATGTCCTCAAGCAGATGTACGTCTCGCGCCTCGGCAGCTTGCGCAGCGTACCGCGAGTTGCCGTCAATCAGGAGCAGCTACGATGGTTGGCGCTCGACCACCGCGCCGGATTCCTTCTTTCGCTCGTGGATGGTCGCTCGACGTTCGAAGAGGTCTTGGACATGAGCGGCATGCCGGATTTCGAAGCTCTGCGCCTTTTGATGCAGCTTCTGCAGCAGAACGTCATCAAGATGTGACGTGATGCCGAGCAGCTGACAGACCGACGCTCCGCGAGTAGAAGGAGCCATGCTCGTCGGCCGGCTTGCCCAGGGCGCATTGGGAATTCTCCTCGGCATTCTCGTACCACTGACAGCTCTGGGCATCGGGCCCGGCGCGCTAGCCCGGGACGACTCTCCAGCGGCACGCCGCGACGATGTTCCGACCAAGGAGCACGCCGATGGAGTCGTCGACTACACGCTTCGCGCGGCGCTCGACGAGCACAAGCACATCGTGCACGGCGACGGCACGATCGTTTGGCGAAACGCCTCCACGGCCAGCGTGCAGGAGCTTTTCTTTCACCTTTATCTGAATGCTTTCAAAAACGAGCGCACGTTATTTCTGCGCGCACCGGTCGCGTCGGGCCGAGGGACGTCGCCGGTGGCCGAATGGGGATACATCGACGTGCGAAAACTCGTCGCGCGCGAGCTCGACGGCGCGGACCTCTGGCCGGGCGCCGACAAGACCAGCCCTGGTGATACCGACGACGAGACGGACATCCGCGTACCCTTGCCGCGGGCCATCGCGCCGGGTGAAACCTTGACGCTCGACGTGACCTGGGACGCCAAGCTGCCCAGCATCGTCGAGCGCACCGGTTACGTCGACGACTTCCACATGGTCGCGCAGTGGTTTCCCAAGATGGCGCGACTTCTGCCGAGTGGTCAGTGGCGCCACTTTCCCTTTTATCACCTGGCCGAATTTTACGCGGACTTCGGCACCTACGACGTGACGATCGACGTGCCAACGGGGATGCGAGTGGGGGCCACCGGGGCGCGGGTTGCGGCGTCCTCCGAGAACGGGCGCGACCTTTTGCGCTTTCGACAGACCGATGTGCACGACTTCGCTTGGACGGCGTGGCGCTCGTTTCACCAGAAAACGTCGCGCGCCGAAGGGGTCGATCTTGTCGCGCTCTACCCACCGGGGTACGACGTCATCGCCGACCGAGAGATCGCCACCGTGACCTTCGCTCTCAAGTATTTCGGCGAACGTTACGGGCGCTATCCTTATCCCGTTCTCACGCTCGTGCATCCACCTTCGGGCGCCGGTGAAGCGGGGGGGATGGAATATCCGACGCTGATCACGTGCGGAGGAGCCTGGTACGGTCCGCCGTTCACGCACGACGTGGAAAGCGTGACGATGCACGAGTTCGGACATCAGTACTTCTATGGTGTGGTCGCGACCGACGAGCAGACGTGGCCCATCTTGGACGAGGGCATCAACTCGTTCGCCGAGGCGGACGCAATGAGGGCCTGGCTCGGCACCGGGTCCGCCCTGGACTTCATGGGGCTCCAAGTGAGCCTCGGAGCCCTCTTTCGCGCAGGCGCGCTGCCTGCAGTGCACAACGAGCCGATCGCGCAGTCGGCCGAGACGTTTGCGAGCGGCGCCGACTACGGGGGGCTCGTCTATGCGGGAACGGCGACGATCCTCGACACGCTTTCGAATGTGTATGGCCACGAAGCTTTCGCGCGTGCGCTGGGCAGGTACACGCGGCGCTACCGCTTCGAGCACCCCACGCTTCAGGAGTTCGTCGCCGTCATTCGAGAAAACTTGGGGGACGAAGCCGCCCACAACCTGGAGCGCGCGATCTCCGAGAAGGGCTGGGTCGATTATCGGGTCGCCAATGCGATTTCGAAGCGCGACGACGTCGCGGCCGGCGTGTTCGATCGAGAAGGCAAACGCGAAACCGTCGAGCGCGGGACTCCATCCGGAGCAACATGGCGAGGCTGGGCGCTGGTGATGCGCCACGGCACGCTCCAATTTCCCGTCGACGTCGAGCTCCGAGGCGCCGACGGGACGGTGCAGGTCGTGCGGTGGAATGGCGCCGAAGAGTGGACGCGGATCCCGTACGAAGGCAAAAGCGAGCTCACCGAAGCCATCGTCGATCCACTCGGGAACGTGACGCTCGACATGAACCTGCTGAACAATGGCTTTCGCGCCGCGCGGCCCACGATGGCAAGGCGAACACTCGAAAGAGCCACCTACGGCGCAGCCCTCGCCTTGCAATGGTTGATGCCGTGAGCGCGCGCTGGTTGCGCGCCCCGGCGCGGCGGCTTGGCGTCGTCGTAGTCGTTTACCTCGTGCACCTGGGTCTCGCGCTCGGCTTCGCGTGGCCGGTGGCCAACCTCCTCGGGGATCCGACCCTCTCGCACCCCCGAGGCGATCTCGTGCTCTTCGAGCCGGGAGGGCTCTACTTGGTCGAGGTGCTTCGTCTCGGCCGCGCATCGCTGACGAGCGCCGCGCGCGGGATGACCTTTGCGGCCCTGGCGACGCTCTATGTCGGCTTGTTGCCGCTCGGCGCGCTGCTACATGCGCTGGCCAGCGCGAAGCGACTCACGGCGGCGGAGCTCGTCGCCGCCGGAGCTCGATCGTTCGGACCACTGTCCCTCTTGCTCGGGCTTTCTCTCGTCGCGACGGCGCTCGCCTGCGTCGTGCCGCTCGGCGCGGGTGGATTGCTGGAGGTCAAGCTGAAGACGGCTCTCGGGGACCGTGGATCGGACATGGCTCAGGCGGCGCTCTGGGCGGTCGCTCTCGCCCTCGCCGCCGTCATCGGCGTCATCCACGATCTTGCGCGTGCCGCGGCGGTGTCCCGAGCTCTGCCCGGCCTGGCCGCTGCCCGCATCGGGGCGGAGGCGTTCGCCGATCATCCAATTCGAGGTCTCACCGGGTGGGGTGTTCGAGGTTTCACCGGCGTCGGCCTGGTGGTCCTCCTCGCTTGGGCCGCGACCCACGTCGGCGTGGAGACGAGCCTTCGATTCGCTGCCGTTACGGCGCTGCACCAGCTGGCCGCCTTTGCGCTCGTCTATCTTCGAGCTGACTGGCTCGCCGAGGCAATCCGGCACACCCGCCGTGAACTCCCGTTCTCAGCCGAGCCGTGAGCGAGGACTGAGCGGCTTACCAATGTGGTGAGCAACCTCGCGCCTAACTACATCAACGAGCGGTAGACCTGATCGTAGCGGCGCGCGGGGCGGTCCCAACCGAGGTCGAGGCGCATCACCCGGCGGCGAAGCGCGGACCACCGCGGCGTCGCGTACGCGGCGATGGCTCTTTGCGCGGCACCGAGCAACTCGCTCTCGTCCGGCTCGTCGAACAGAAAACCCGTGCCGGTTTCGAGCGCGGCGTCGCAGTCGACGATCGTATCGCACAAACCACCGGTGGCGTGCGCGACCGGCAGCGCGCCGTAACGCTGGCCATAAAGCTGCACGAGACCGCAGGGCTCGAAGCGCGAAGGCACCAGGACGATGTCGGCCCCGGCAAACAATCGGTGGACCGTCGCCTCGGGTGCCGCCCTGAGAAAGCGTGATTGGTCGGGCACCGATTCGGTGACCTGCGTCGCGCGCTCGACCAGTTCCGGATCGCCGTCTCCCACGAGCACGACGGTGGCGCCGGCGAAGACGAGCTTGGGAACATTCGCGATGCACAGGTCGGTGCCCTTCTGCACGACCATCCGCCCCACGTGCAAGACCAAGGGTCCACTCTTGGACAGCGAGAAACCGAGCTCGCGCAAAATCGCCCCTTTGCACCGCTCTTTGTTGGTGGGATCCTCGGCGTCGTATCGCGCGGCGAGCGCGGTGTCGGTAGCCGGATTCCAGGTCGCGTAATCGATGCCGTTGGTGATGCCGATGAGATCCTTGGAACGCATCGCCAGCACCCCTTCGAGCCCCTCGCCGCGCTGCTTGGTCTGAATCTCGCGGGCATAGGTGGACGATACGGTGGTGACCTTCGTGGCGGAGATGAGACCGCCCTTCAGGAAGTTGATCTTGGCATAAAACTCGAGCCGCTCCGGTGTGAAGAACTCGTCGCCGAACCCGATCGTGGGCAAGACGTCGCGCTCGAACAGCCCTTGATGCGAGAGGTTGTGGATCGTCAAGATCGTTGGCGTCGACTTGATCCCCGTCGTCCGTTCGATCTCGCGAAGATAGAGCGGGACGAGGGCGGCTGGCCAATCGTGCACGTGAACGACATCGAACGGAGAGCCGGACTGGGCTCGCTGGCGCGCGAGCTCGGCGACGGCCCGGGAAAAGACGGCGAAGCGCCTAGCGTTGTCGGGATAATCTTGCCCGCGCTCACCGTAAACGCCTTCGCGATCGTAGAGCCCGGGCACATCGAAAAGGGCGAGCTCGACGCCGGAACCGAGCCGGCCGTCGTAAACGGTGACTTCGATCTGGGAGGGGCCGAGGGCAAAGCTGAGAGGGGTCAAACGCCGTGCGACGAGCAGCCCGCCTCGTTCGAGCGGCGGAAACCTCGGCATGGCGAGGGTGACCTTGTGTCCGAGTTGTCGAAGAGCCTTGCTGAGCGCTGCGACGACGTCGGCGAGCCCTCCCACCTTGATGAAGGGCGCCAGCTCGGTCGCAGCGAAGAGGATATCCATGGAGGAGCGGATTGATTTACCCCAACTTGCCGCGCCACGCACGCACGGCGTTGGGGGGCTATGGCCGAGCGGGCGGTGCTCGTCGGTCTCGGTTACTCGGCGCGCCCTTCGGGCCGCCTGCGTCGTAGTCGTACTAGTGCCGTTCGGCACTAGCATCGGTTCATCGGGGGCTCCGCCCCCGCCCCACCGAAGTAAATTCGGAATGGGGCCCCACCCCCGCGGCGCCCTCCGGCGCCGTCGCCCGATATTCAAGCTAGGAGCAGCAAGCTCTGCCTGAACTTCCGCCCAACGGCACTAGTCCCTAGTCCGCAGGCTGGGGATGAGCTCGAGCCGCGTACCCAGGCGGCGTTCCTCGGCCTGCGCGTAGATGTGGCGGGCGAGCGCGAGATCCTGAATCGCCAGTCCCGTGGAATCGAAAATCGTAATCTCGTCGCCTTGCCGGCCTGATTTCTTGCCCGCCAAGACTTCGCCGATGGTGCCGTGGATTTGCTCGCGCCGATAATCGCCCCGATGCAGCGGCACGTTGACCTCGCCGCTCTCGGTCGCCTGCTCCCAGTCGTCGATGATGACCTTCGCATCGACGAGAATGCGGGGATCGAGCTCTTGTTTGCCGGGCGCGTCGGCGCCGAGCGCATTGATGTGCGCACCCCGGCGTACGAAGGACCGCTCGACGATCGGGGCGCGTGAAGGAGTCGCGGTGCACACGATGTCGCTGCTCGCCGCCTGCGCGATGGAGACGTGCTTTCCCCCCGATTCCTCGGCGAAGCGTTGGGCGGCTTGGGGCGACTGATCCGACGCAAGAACCTCGAGCTCGCCGAAAAGGGTACGGTGCGCTTCCAAGAGGAAACGCGCCTGCACACCGCAGCCGACGAAGCCGAGCGTACGCGGGCGCCCTGCGGCGAGATGCTTCGACGCGACCGCCGCAGCGGCGCCGGTGCGCACTGCGGTCAGCAGTGTGGCATCCATCACTGCGAGCGGCGCCGCGGTTTCGGCATCGCTCAGAATGTACACCCCTAAAACGGACGGCAATCCGTGGCGTACCGGATTGAGAGGATGCGCGTTGACCCATTTGACCCCGGCGGATCCCTTGAGATAGGCGGGCATCGCGCGAAAATCGCCGTGGTGCTCGGGTAGCGGCAAGTAGATTTTGGCGGGCATTCGAGTCTCGCCGCGGCCGTGCGCGACGAACGCCTCTTCGATCAGCGCGACGGCATCCTGCATCGTGAGAACGGCGCGAACGTCAGCCTGCGACAGCACCAAAGTGATCATGGGGACCTCCGAGCTGCTCGCTCATCGCGCATGGCCGAAACGAGTGCTCCCGCGACAGCGGCGATGTCCGTCGCAGTCCACAGCGCGCGAATCGCCGCGACACCGTCGGCCCCGGCCGCCGCGCATCGATCGATATTCTCGGGAGCCACGCCACCGAGCGCGTAAATCCGCAGGTGGGGAGCCGCCCTGCGTGCGTCGGAGAGCAGGTCCGTTCCCCCTGGCGGACCCTTTCCCGGCGACGAGAAGACAGGCGACACGAGCGCTGCGGTGGCTCCCGACGTCCTCGGTGCCACGAGGTCCTCTACCCCATGCGCCGCCACCGAGATGAACGCACTCGGACCGAGAAGACGGCGGGCATCGTTGGCATCGACCGAACGGCTCCCGAGGTGCACACCCTGGGCGCCGATGCCGAGCGCGATGTCCAATCGGTCATTCACGTAGAGAGGTGCCTCGAACGGGGCGCAGATCGCGTGCAGTCGCTCGGCGAGCGAGAGCATCGCGCTTGCCGGGCGAACCTTGTCGCGGACTTGAATGCCGACCGATCCACGCGGCACGGCCGACAGCATACGCAAGGTGAGATCTGCCAGCCGATCGTCGGCGAGAGATGGGTCGGTGATGGCTATCAGCTCGGGCAGGTTCACGGCGCATCCACGTCCGACGCGTCGGCGCCGAGGTCGGCTCGCGCGGCGACGGCGAAGCGGCTCGATGGATAACGGGCGACGATGTACCGGAGCGTCGTCCGATACCCCTGCTCGTCACCTTCGGAGCGCAGTTTCTTGGCCAAGCCGTAGAGCGCCTCGCCGGGGGTCTCCTCCCGGGCCGAGCGATCGGGTGCCTTGCCACATTGGTAAGGGGCGTAACCGGCGACCGCACCGGCCAATAGCAATCCCCCGGCGCCCCTCCACAGGATCGACACGCGTCAGATCAGGCCCGAGCTGGGACTCGAGGCGGTTGCGTAGAGCTTCTTCGGAATGCGGCCCGCCAGAAATGCTCTGCGGCCCGCGCTGACGGCGTCGCGCATCGCTTCGGCCATCAAAATAGGATCGCGAGCGCCGGCGATGGCGGTGTTCATGAGAACCCCATGACAGCCGAGCTCCATCGCCACGGCGGCATCGCTGGCGGTCCCCACGCCCGCGTCGACGATGACGGGAACCTTCGCATTTTCGAGGATGATGGCCAGGTTGTGCGGATTGCGAATGCCGAGGCCCGAGCCGATGGGCGCGGCGAGAGGCATGACAGCAGCGCATCCGAGTTCTTCGAGCTTGCGGCAAACGATGGGGTCATCGATGCAATACGGCAGCACGGTGAACCCCTCGGCGACGAGGATCCGGGCGGCGGCGAGCGTCTGCTCGTTGTCGGGAAAGAGCGTCTTCGCATCGCCGATCACTTCGAGCTTCACGAGGTCGGACAGTCCGAGCTCGCGGGCGAGACGGCAAGTTCGAACCGCCTCGTCGGCGGTGGCGCACCCGGCCGTGTTGGGGAGCAGCTTGAAAGAGCCGCTCGTCAAGAGCGACATCAGCGAACCCTCGCCCCGCTCCTGAAGGTTGACCCGCCGGAGGGCGACCGTGACGAGCTCTGCAGCGGACGCGGCGATGGCGCGGCTGGTTTCGTCGACGTCTTTGTATTTGCCCGTTCCGACGATGAGGCGCGAGCGGAAACGGTGCCTGCCGATGACGAGGAGGTCGTCGCTCATGAAGAGAGGCTTAGCGTCCGAACCGCACCCTGACAAGCTCGCTCGGGAAAGCCCTTCCAGCGCCGATGCAACCAGAGCCACTGCGCCGGATGGATCCGGACGAAATCCTCGAGGGCGGAAGTGAGCTCGCGCGTCGTCGTCTCGATCCAGTCGCGCGACGGCGTTTGCGGCGGCTCCAGGACGAGCGGGATATCGATCTCGTGACTTCCGTCGGCAAGCCGGCGACCTAGCGCCAAAACCAAGGGAGCTCTCGTACGTGCTGCCAACAGGGCGGGCATGAGATCGCAGCGCGCCCGCTGGCCCATGAACGAGGCCTCGATCACGGCCGAGCTTCGCTCAGGCGCTTGATCGATGAGCAGGGCCACGGCGCGCCCGCGAGCGAGCGCCCCCGCCGCGCGCGAGAAAAGCGCGTCGCCCGACAACAGCTCGATATTTTGCGCGGCGCGCACGCGCTGCCAGAACTCGTCGAGCCATCGCACGGCGAGCCTTTTGGTGACGATCGTGAGCGCGACGTGTTCGCGTGCCGCGGCGCAGGCCACCAGATCCCAGTTTCCGGTGTGGGCGGTGGCGACGATCATCCGGTCCCGGTGCCGCTGCAAAACGGCAGCAGCCCGCGGCGTCAGACCCACGCGAGAGCGCGGCGGCGCTGCGCGTCCCGCGACCCACAAGAATTCGAGCAGCGACGTGCCGAGCGACGCGTACATCGCGCGAGCTCGGGCGGGTGGATCAGCGATGCCCGCCATCCGCATGGAGCTTTCGACGTGACGACGTCGAATACGGAGAAACGAACCCGCCCAGGCGCCCACGACGGCGCCCAACCGGCGCAGCCAGCTCCACGGAAGCAGGGCGACGGCGCGGGCCAAAAGGACCAGGGCCGCCATGCGCGGTTCACACGAATCCGGCTTTACGCACCTGCGTGGGCGTGGCTTCGGCAGCCGCCGCGAACACGTCTTCGAGCGGCAGCAAATACAACTCGCCCTTGCTTGTCCGCGCGCGCAAGAGGCCGGCTTTGACGGCGACCGCCTCGACCCGCGGGACGGTCAGCTGAACGCCATCGTGGGAGGCATACAGCGTCAGGCCGCGCCCGTCGGGAAACGTGAACCAACCATCTTTTTCGGACCTGGCCGAGATGAGCTCGAGAATCGCCGAAAGGTGCTCTTGCGTCATGGGCTTGCTCCGTGTCGGTCTGGCTCTTCGCCGGCCGAGCACGTTTTAGAAGGTACGCCCGCGGGCACGCCGCGCAACGAAATTGTGGTCGACATCGGCGAGGCTCGGCGCAACGCAAGAACTGATAGAGTACCGAAAAGGCCTCACGTGAGCGAACAAGGTCGAGCTTTTGCCCACCACGAGCACATCGTGATCGAGCACCTGTGCAAGCGTTTCGCGAAAAAAGACGTGCTGCGCGACATCGACCTGGTGATTCCGCGCGGGCGGACGACCGTGATTCTGGGCGGATCCGGGGCGGGCAAGACCACGCTCATGCGGCTGCTCATCGCCCTCGATCAGCCCACGTCTGGACACATCTACATCGATGGCGAGGACATCGTGGGCCTCAACGACGTCAAGCTGAACCGGATGCGGCGCAAGTTCGGCATGGTCTTTCAATACGCGGCGCTGCTCGACTCGCTCAACGTATTCGACAACATCGCTTTTCCCATGCGTGAACACACGAAGCTCTCGGCGCGTGAGATCCGGGACGAAGTTTCGGAAAAGCTCCGCCTTCTCGGCCTTTCGGGCACCGAAAAGCTCTACCCGTCGGAGCTCTCCGGCGGCATGCGCAAGCGCGTTGGGCTGGCGCGGGCTTTGATGCTAAAGCCGGCGATCCTCATCTACGACGAGCCGACCAGCGGACTCGACCCACACACTTCGCGCATGGTGGACGACATGATCGAACAAATGCGTGAGCTCTTCCAGGTGACCAACGTAGTCATCTCGCACGACATGGCCAGCGCCTTCCGCATCGCCCACAAGGCCTGTCTGCTCGTCGATGGCCGCATCGCCGCTCAAGGCACCCCCGACGAGCTCATGAGCGGCGCCAACGAGGCCGCCCGCGCTTTCATCGAGGCTTCCGCCGTCGACACTGCGCGTATTTCGCGACCGCCGGGTTAATCGATGCGTTAAGTTGATGAATCACGTCGTCGTCGCCAGGCGGCTGGCGGCGTGCTCGCGGCGGCCCGTCGCCTCGATCGCCTCGCCGACTTTGCCGACGCCGAACGAGGGCATGTTCACGTAGATGCTTTCGTAGTCGCCCGGGCGCACGTGGTAGGTCTCGTGCCAGATGCCGACGTCGCCATTGGTGCCCACGAGCCGGTTGAAGGCGTGCCACGCGGGAAGGTGCTCTGCCGTTCGGCTGCGCGCGTATTCGAAGAGGTGATCGAGCGATCGCCAGTACGACAGCATGACGGTCGTGCGACCGAACCACTGCTCGCTGCCGAGGAAGCCGAGCTCCGGATGCTGTGCCAGCTCGCGAGTCATGCGCGGCATGGCCAGCGCGACGCGCAGCCACTGATGCAGCTTCCACCACCGATTGACGCGCATCCCGATAAGGAACACCACGAAATCGCCTTCTATTCGCCCCGTCATCCGCTTCTGAATCGTCTTGCTCATGGTTATCTCCGTATGTGAACGACGTTAACAACGGCGGCAAAAAAATTCAGCGACCGAGCCCGGTGATCAGTCGCTCCACCGCATGATCGTAGAAGGTCTTGAACCGCGCATCGTTGCCCACACCCGCCAGGTGTCCGGACAGCCTTTCGTCGAACCCCGACGGCGGAGCGAACGCACGCAGGTGCCCGCCGAAGGGGCACCCGCCGCCGGCCGATCCAAATGCTTTGGCGGATCTTAGTGCCGCTCTACGACTCACGCGAACGTGCGGGCGGCTTCGTCGAGGCGGACGAAGCGGTAGCCCGCATCGCGCAGGGTTTCGAGCGTCGCCGTGAGCGCTTGGAGCTTGCGACGGTAGGGAATCTTGACGTCGGGTTGGTGCTTCGAAAGCGCGGCGAGACCATCGCCTGCGTCGAGCACGTCGATGCCGTGGAGCTCGAGATTCACGAGGGGTTCATCGAGCACGGCGCGTGTGAGTTGCCGGGCGGCACGTGGTCCGGCGAGGGTGAGCGACGTGCCGATGAAGGGCAGGCGCATCCCGCGGGTGACTTGGATGGGCACCTCGAGAAGCCCGCCGCCGCGCTTCCAGTAAGGATGGCCGATGCGA
>DASWDH010000067.1:0-4126 GCA_036395495.1 Polyangiaceae bacterium | reverse complement strand
TCCGAGTCGCGATCCATCAGGTCATTGACGAGCTGTCCCACCCCCCAACCAAGGCCGCAGATGGCCGCCGCCACGGCGAGGCGCCACGACGAGCGCGCCGCCGGGTCCACGCCGGCCGCGCCGGCGAGTGCGGCGATAGCGGAAAGGGCAAAAAAATGGGGGCGCAGCGCAAACGTGAGCTCCGCCAAGAAGGACCCGAGCGGAATCTCGAGAATCGGCGCCTCACCTCGGAGCACGCGCCGTGCATATTCTGTCCCGCACAAAGCGAGCTCGCGGTAGCTGGGTCGAGGCATGGGGGCGAATCGTGGGTGCTACCGTGCCATCTACTTTCCCACACGCGGGCCAGCTGACTCAACCGCGTAAGTTTTGCATGCCTCGACGAATGGCATGCCGGGTGCTCCGCCCGCGCTTGGCGTCGCAGCTAGTCGGCGTCGATAGGAGGAGAAGAATGAACAGGTACATGGAAGGCGTGCGCGACGCCCTTTCTCGCGCGGGGCTGGTTCAGAGCTCCACCTCGACCTGGCTCAGCGGGTTCGCGGTTGGCGCGGGGTTTGGTTTGATCGCGGGTGCAGCTGTTGCAATCCTCGTCACTCCCACGAACGGACGCGAAATGCGTCAGGAGCTCGGGTGGAGAGCCAAGAAGCTCGCCGAGCGAACCCAGGGCGCGATCGCCGACGTGACCCAAACCGTGAAGGAAAAGGTCGCGAACGCAGAACGCGAGCTGCCGTATCAGGGCCGTAACGAGGTTCCCGTAGGATAACGTTAGTTAGGGGTCAGAGGTTGGGGGTTAGGGAATCGGAGCCCTAACCCCTAATCCCTAATCCCTTTCTCCTAACCTCTAGCTTCGACCCCGTCCTTACGTCGGAGTGTCGTTGACGCCGTTCTCGTTGGCTTCATCAGCAGGCACGTGCTCGCCATACGCCGCGAGCTTGGTGTAAAGACCGCGCCGGCTGATGCCGAGGATGCGCGCTGCGCGTTGCTTGTTGCCGTCGGACACTTCGAGGGTCTTGATGATGAGGAGGCGCTCCGCCTCTGCGAGCGGCGTCCCCACGGGGATGCGGAGCACCAGGGGGTGCTCGGCATCGGCAGTGGAAACGGCTGCCGGTGGGGGAGCGGATGAGGCGTGCGATGACGTAGGCGAGCTCGCCGAAGCTGCCCCTTCGGCTGTGCCGACGCCCAAGGATGACGGCGGTGCCGGCTGCGCAGACGATACCGAAGCCATCTCCGGCATCGGCGGCGGAGTGTCCGAATCGGGGTCCGACTCGGCGGGGGGCATATCGGTCAAGGGTACGGCCGGAGCGGGAGCATAGCCGGGCGACGTCGGTGCACGTTCGACGAGCGCCTCGGGGCGCGCGCCTCTCTGATGGGTGGGCAGCCGGGTCGAGATGAACTGGATCTCGTCGGCATGCACGACTTCGCGCTGGGCGAAGACCGCCGTCTGTTCCATCACGTTCCGAAGCTCGCGCACATTGCCCGGCCATTGATGGCCGAGCAGCCGCTCGAGAGCTTTGTCCGACAAACAACGGGCCGGCGTGGCGTAGCGTTTGGCGAAAAATCGCAGGAAACGCTCGGCAATGGGAACGATGTCTTCGGCGCGCTCGCGCAGGGGCGGGATGGCGATCGTGAAGACGTTGAGTCGATAGTAGAGATCCTCTCGAAACTGATTCGCTTCGACCAAGTCGAGCAGATCCCGATTGGTGGCGGCGATGATCCGAACATCGGCGTCGCGCTCTTTGTTGGCGCCGACGCGCGTGAACCGATAGGTCTCCAGCACGCGCAGGAGGCTGATCTGCGTCGACAGATCCATCGTCCCGACCTCGTCGAGGAAAATCGTGCCTCCCGAAGCAGCTTCGAATTTGCCCTCCGAGGAACTGAGAGCGCCGGTGAACGCCCCTTTCTCGTGGCCGAAAAGCTCGCTCGCAACGAGCTCTTTCGGAATCGCCCCGGTATGAATGGGGACGAACGGCCCCTGACTGCGTCGGCTGCGGTTGTGCAGACCGCGGGCGACGAGCTCTTTGCCGGTCCCCGACTCGCCGACGATGAGAACGGGCGCGCCGGTCGGTGCGACGCGTTCGATACGCGCGAAAACTTCGCGCATCCGCGCCGAACCTCCGACCATGCCCTCGAAGACGGTGGGGCGCGACGGTAAGTGCTCGTTGTCACCGACTTCGCGGACGTCATCGGAGCGCAGCAGCTCTTGCAGAAGCGTCACCAGACGCATCGGGTCTACCGGCTTCTGCAGGTAGTCGCTGGCGCCAAGCTTGAGTGCCTCGACGGCGCTTGCAACCGAACCTTCCGCGGTAATGAGCACGGCCGCCGGCGGGGTCTCGACCTGCCGCAAATCGCGGATGAGGTCGATGCCGCTGGCCCCCGGCAGATGAAGATCGGTCACCACGACATCGACCGGATGGCGACGAAACACCGAGAGCGCCTGCTCGGCGGAGTCGGCGGTTACCACATCCATGCCGAGTGGCGTCAGCATAGCGCGCAGCAGCGCCACCTGATCGGGCTCATCATCTACAAGAAGGACACGCCCAACGGAAGGCTGGGCGCTCGTCGGGGGATCGGTCATCGTGCGCTCGATTCCAAGTGTGTCAGATTTTCACAGCGGCCGCTTGCATACCATTCACTACGGATGCTGAGCAAGGTCCGGACCGTCCGGTGAAAGGCCCAGCGTCTCGTGCGGGCACAATTCGCCCGGCTCGGCGGGGAACGCTCTTTGCGAGCTCGGCGGTTGCTGCCAACCACGAGAGGAGATGGACCGTGACCGAATCCGAACGCAATCCCGAACGCACGAATGGCGACGCTCGAAACGTGTACGCACCCGCGCTGCGCGCCGTGGCCAACACCGCCGATGAGATTCGTAGGCTCGACCGACAGCTCATCGAACGAGTGCGCGAACGCCCGCTCGCAGCCATGGGAATCGCCCTGGCCGCCGGCTACGTCATCGGACGACTGTTTTCCCGGTTTGGGTGAGTCGTCCCCGATCACGCCGGCTCTTTCTTCGCACGATGGCGGGGCTTGGGGGCGCGTTCTTCTTGACCGCCCTCGAGCCTCTCCTGCGCGATTCTGAACGCTTCGGTGGCAATGCGACGCGTGAGCGTCGGCCCACCCATCGCGAACCCTAGCCGAAACAGGCGCCGGGGCGTGAGCCCTCCGCCGAGAATGAATCCCGCCGCGGCGGCCAAGCCTATCGCCGCGTGAGGCTGCTCCTGGACGAACTCCTCGACCGCCTCGAGAGCTCGAGTCGCCATCGCGGCGACATCCTGCTCCGGATGGTTCTCTGCTCCGACTAAACCCTCTTCTGCCACTGGTTGTTGGTTCATGGACCCTGGACGGAGCACCCTGCGTGCCAGTCCTTTCGCGCAACTTGCGCACGCCATCGAAGAGCTGGCCTCCGGCCGGAGCGACCGCGGGCGCCTCGAAGCCAGCACCGAGTCACTCGATCGCAGGCGGGCCGAAGGCCGCGCCGAGTCACTCGATGGGGGGACCCATTTACGGTTCATTTGGCCAGCGAGTTGCTTGGCACCGGAGCGTGACCCAAGACCTGTTCACTGGACGCGTTCTCGACGGCAAATACGTGCTCGGTCCGATCATCGGCCAAGGGGCCATCGGACGCGTTTACCGAGCGCGCCAGATTTCGCTCGAGCGCGAGGTGGCCGTCAAGATCCTGAACCCCGGTTACACCAATCATCCCGAGGCCATCGCGCGCTTCCGGCTCGAAGCGAGGGCCGCGAGCCGCATCAGTCATCCAGGTATCGTGACCACCCTCGATTGGGGGCAGGATCCCGACGGCCTTCTCTATTTGGTCATCGAGTACATGCCGGGGCGAGACCTCTTCGACATCGCGCAGAACGAAGCTCCGCTCGACTCGGCGCGCATCGCCCGTCTCATGCAGCAGGTGGCGCTCGCGCTCGCTCACGCTCACAGCGAAGGCGTCATCCACCGCGACCTCAAACCCGAGAACCTGCGTGTGATGGAGGACCTGCTCGCACCTGCCACCCACCGAGAGATCGTCAAGATCTACGACTTCGGCGTCGCGCACGTGACCCGGGGGCTCACGCGCGTTTTCACCAAGGTCGGCGTGCTCGTCGGTACGCCGTACTACATGAGCCCCGAGCAGGCC
>DASWDH010000066.1:0-4680 GCA_036395495.1 Polyangiaceae bacterium | reverse complement strand
CCGCAGATTGCCCGCGACGAGCACCTGCGAGCGCGGTTCGATCAAGAGGCCCACGCAGCCAATCGCTTCGTACACCCCGGAGCCGTCGAGGTCCGCGACGTCAACGTGACCGACGACGGCTGTCCTTTTCTGGTGATGGAGCTGCTCGAGGGCGAATCGCTGCGGGCCCGGTTCGACCGTCTCGGTCCGCCGGACACGGCCGAGATTCTGCGCATCGCCGACAGCGTGCTCGACGTGCTCGCCGCTGCGCACGCGCAGGGCATCATCCATCGGGACATCAAACCCGATAATCTCTTCTGCCTGCCCGATGGGCGCATCAAAGTCCTCGACTTCGGGGTGGCCCGCGTGCGCGAAGCGACGAATGAGCTTCACACGCGGACGGGCACGGCGCTCGGCACGCTACCGTACATGGCGCCCGAACAAGTGAAGGGCATGGATATCGACGGCCGCGTCGACGTGTTCGCGCTCGGAGCAACGATGTTCCGGCTCATTGCCAAGCGGCACATTCACGAAGGCCGCTCGGACGCCGAGCTTCTCGTCAAGATGGCGACACTGCCGGCGCCGCCGCTCGCCAGCGTGGCACCCGCGGCGCCGGCCGACGTCTGCGCGATCGTCGATCGCGCGCTCGCCTTCGATCGCGAAGCGCGCTACCCGAGCGTGGAGGCCATGCAGAAGGACGTTCGCGTGGCGCAGAAAGGTCGATCGGCCACGGTTGCTCTGGCCGGCACCCATAGCGAGCAAGACGCCGCGACGAACGTGATGGCTCGAAGGACACCGTCGGCGGCGGCGTCGCCCCCCGCAACTCCGACCGTCCGCGAGCGGAGGTTCCGCTCGACCGGGCTCGTTCTCCCGGTCGTTGGCGCCGCCCTGCTCGCGGTCGTCGGCTACGGCATCATGCGTGTCGAACGTGATGAGGGGCCTCGTGACCCAGCTCTCGATTCGCCGGCGCCCGTGCCGGACCCGACGAGCTCGATGAACCCCATCGCACCCGCCGTCGCGCCAGGCCCGGCCGAACCAGCTCCTCCTTCATCGGCCGACCCGCGCGATTGCTTGGTCACGCGGACCTGCGAGCAGATGTGCGATCGCGAGTGCACGATCGCGTGCGGGAACCCCGCCGGATGCACCGTCGGCACCGTCCACGACAGCAGCGTGCTCTGCATCGGGCCCGGCCGCTGCGAAATTTCCTGCGCTGCCAACTGCAGACTCAAAAGCGAGCGCGGGACACCTCTTTTGGTGCACTGCACGCCCGGTTTCGAATGCGTGCTCGAAAACTGTCCGGGGGACGTCGAGCGGTGCTCGCCGACGTTCCGTGCTTGCGGCACCCCGTGTCCGGACTGAGTCGGTGCCCGCGAATTGGTAGGCGAGGGGAAGATGCGCAACGCGCGACCGGCGACGTCCTACTTCGGATTGCCGCCCAATCGCGTGGTCGAGCTGGGAATGCAGCTCCACTTCTGAGCTAGCAGCAGCTCTCCCTCCGCGAGGGGCTAACACACGTAGCAGCGACACGGAGCGAAACGTGGCGGCCCCGCGGGTCAAGGCCGTCGGGAGTCGCTTCGGGCATGCGCGACGATCGAGGCCATCCATGGCGGGTCCGGCGCATCGAGCTGCGCGAACTCACTGTCCGACAGGCGTGAGGGGGCGACGAGCTCGTGGTACGAATACACGGCGCCCACGTACGAGCGTGGCCCGTCTTTCCAGTCGATGGTCACGACCATGCGAGGGTTGCCGCTTGCCGACATGCAAGATGCCGTCACGCCCGTGTGGACGTAGGCCACGGTGATGTCGGGGTCGAAAAGACTCGCCCCGTTGAGCAAGTCTCGATACCAGCTGGTCGTAGACGATCCATTGACCGTCGGGTGTGTAGGCAGAACCTCCATAGTAATCGTCGCCGCGGAAAGCACCCCCTAGCGAAGAGGCCGGTCTGACGATCACACGTTCGGCGGTGCCATCATCACGGGCAACAGCGACATGTCGACGATCCCCGCTTCGACCGCGCTGTCGGGGGACGCGGGCTCGCCGCCGATGTACGCGACGCGCGTGCCGTCTGGGGAAAAGGCTCCTCGGTAAGCGCCGGCGGGCCGCTTCGTGACTTGCGTGGTCTCGCGCGTGCGAAGGTCCATGACGAAGATCTGCTCCGTTCCCGAACGGCGAGAGGTGAAGAGAAGTTTCGATCCATCGAACGAAAATTTTGGCTCGCTGTCGATGCCCACGCCGCTCGTGAGTCCATGCAAGCCCGATCCATCCCGGCGCATGACGTGAATCGCACGGCCGCCGCCGAGCCTGTCGGAATCAAATGCGATCCAGGCGTCGATGCCCGCGCCGGCATGAGAGTCCGCGGGCGATCCATCTCCGATAGGTGACCTGTCGGCGGTGGGCGAACCGTCCTCCTGTCCGCTGCGTCCGCCCATCGAGTTCGTGCCGGCGTCTGCAGTTGAGTTGGTTCCGGCGCAAGCCGCGAGCAACCATATCGCCCAGAGCCACCCATGAGAGATTCGACACTCACCGCGTGCTTCCGGCGCTCAATCCGGAAAAAGAACGACGCGATATCCCGGGTACGGATCACTCGGAACCCTGAAGCTCGCCGTACCGAGCTCGTACCCGAGAACCACCCCTCGGCCCGTGTCGTCGCGTCGCAGTGCGACGGACGCTCCGAAATCGAGGTGCACCAACACCTTGGATTCGATTGTGCGAGTGGACGGGTCGACCCGTTCGAGGAGACATCCGGCTTTGCAGGCTTGGGTGCCGTAAACGTCCGAGGTCGGCGAGACGAGCGCGTAGAGCTTGCCGCGCTCATCCGACGTCATGGCGACGAACACTTGCGCTCCCGTGAGCGTGCCGAGCGCTCCGTCTTTGACGAAACATTGAGAAGTGAACGAACTGCCCGCAGCGCACTTGTCGCCGTAGATGCGAAGCATGAGGGCGGCGTCGGTGATGAGATGCACGGGCGGGCTGCCGTCGAACGCATAGATCCGAGTCACGCGAAAATCACCATGGTAAGGAGATTCGTTGACGTAGACGGCCTCGCCGCTGTCGACGACCGAGTAGAGGTGGAAGTCGGAGGGCGAGCCGCCGCTCACGGTCACGAAATCGTTGGTTCCTGGAACGCGTCGCATCGGAATGCCCTTGTACGTGTACTTCTTCGAGGTGGCGAGCAATTCGCCGGTGCGCGCGTTGTGCGTATAGAGAACTCGGTCCCAATCGTTCTTCGGACCGCACACGAAGCGATCGCCGGAGACGAGCACGCTCGAGGCGCATTCTTCGGCGAGATCGGCGGAGGCAACGACGCCAAGCGAGACGTTGTAGGTCGTGAAACGCGCTCGATCGGCGACGACCAGGTTTTTCCCGTCAAAGGCCGCCGACGTGATTTGCCGGGGAGAAGCGATCGATTGGAGCCTGTTGCCGGATCGATCGAACAACACGATGGAGTCTTGGTGAATGACGTACACGCCGCCTGAGGCGACGAAGACATCGATCAGCGGAGTACTGCCCGCGCTGAGCTGCGTGCCGGAGACGGCTCCCCCGTCGACGACGGCGGATCCCCCGCCCACCCCGGTGCCGCCGGCGCCCCCAGCGCCACCAGCGCCACTCGACACGGACCCGCTACCGGCCGTCGAAACGCTCGGCGTCGTCGTCGACGACGCGGTGGTGCACTGACATGGCGCAAACGTGCCGTCGCGTTGACACACTTGCACGGACGATTGGCTGCCTCCACACGAGCATTCGATCTGCTGGCCCGGCAGGCAGGACGGGCTCTGTGCGCTGCTGACGCCATCGTTCGGATCGACGCGACCTCCGCACGCCCACACGAGGAGGGCCGCCAACGCGGTTCCGAACGACCAGGCTCGATGGAGACACATTGGTTGCGACGGCCAACCTATCGCACCCTGCTCGCCAAAGCGAGCGGGACCGGCGATCTGCTTCGCCAAGAAATTAACATGCCTCGGCATATTTCAAGACCTTACGAGAGCACCGTGCTCGCCTGGGCTCGCAGTGGGATCATCACGCCGGCAGAACGCGGCAGTCCCGGACACCCGTATCGCTTCCGACTCGACGCCGCACTGCTCAAGGAACTGGAAATGGAAAAACAAAAGTTGGTTCAACGTCGCACCGCCACCACCAGCTCTGCTCGGCAAGAAACTCCAAGTAGTCGCACAGCAAGCGCTACGTCGTCGAAACAAGGCCCTCGCGTGCCCTAGGCAAGCAGGGCATGATGGACACCACCGCGAAACTCGCGGCGCACGTATCTCATTCCGGAGGAGGTGGAGTATGCGCAAGGTGTCCCGCCGCCGAGCCTCGCATCTTCTCCGATATTTCGGGGTTCTTTCGAGCCACTCGTCTCTGCGCCGGGAAGTCGTCCCGGCACCCATGCGACCCGGCCCAGCGAAGGCCTCCCGCGGCGACGGGGGATCAACTCAGCCTTCCCACCCTCGGCGGCGACGACGCCCCGAGCGACGACCGACCCCCACCACCCAACCGTTGGGCATGGCTTCTGGCCCACGTTTTCCGCGCGGATCTCGACAAGTGCCCCCGTTGCGGTGGGCCGATGCGCTGGGTCGAGGCTGCGCTCACTCAGCCTTCTACCGCCAGGCTCTTGGCCGAGTACGGCATGGGGCCCCGATCTCCACCCCTCGTGCACCGACACTCGTCGAGCCAGCTCTCTCTACCGTTCGCGCGCTGACC
>DASWDH010000065.1:0-1728 GCA_036395495.1 Polyangiaceae bacterium | reverse complement strand
ATTGCCGATTTCTTCCTCGCTCCTCAGAAGACCCACGCCGCGCAAGGTGAGCGATTCGCTCCGGCGCTCGATGTAGCCGCCGCCGACGTTCACGTTGGCGCGAGAGAGCGAGTCGGCGACGTCGCCGAGGTTCATCTTGTGGGCGTGGAGGCGGCCGGGGTCGACGACGACTTGGTACTCCTTGAGATCGCCGCCCATCGTGTTGATCTCGACGATTCCCTGAACCTGGCGCAGCTTCGGCGCGATCTCCCAATCGAGAAGCGTGCGCAGCTGCGTAGGGGAGTGGCTTTCGGAGCGTACGACGAATTGATAGATCTCACCGAGACCGCCCGACACGGGGGACAGCTGCGGCTTGCTGGAGGCCGCGGGAAGCTCCGCTTCGATGGATCGCACGCGCTCCAGCACCATCTGGCGTGCGAGCCAGATGTCGACGCCGTCTTTGAAGATGGCGGTGACCGCGGAAAGGCCCGAGCGCGAAACGGAGCGGAGCTCGACGAGGTTGGGCATCCCGTTGAGAGCCATTTCGATAGGGAAGGTGACCGATCGCTCCACTTCCACGGGCGAGAGGCCCGGAGCGTCGGTGAGGGCCGAGACCTGGATGGTCGACACGTCCGGCACGGCGTCGATGGGCAAGGTTCGCGCAGCGAAATAACCGCCGGCGAGCAGCGCCCCCAAGAGCACGACCATGAGCCCCTTGAGCCGGATCGACTGATTGACGATTCCGGTGAGCATTCAGCGAAAGATCTCCGACTTGAGAGCGAAAACGCCGGAAGTGGCGACCTGTTCTCCGTCTTGCAGGCCTTTCAAGACTTCGACCCGGTCGCCGTCCTGCGCGCCGAGCTCCACGGCTCGGGGTTCGACGGCCAGCGGATCGCGGGCCACGAACACGGTCGGTTTGCCGTCGACGCTGGTGACGGCCGCGCGCGGAACGACGAGCGATGGGGCGACGGGAGCCGACGTGTGAATTTTGGCGAGGACCGACTGACCGGGGCGAAGCGCGATTTCTTTCTGTTCGACGATCAACCGCACGGGGGCGGTGCGCGTCTCCAGATCGATGATGTCTCCCACGTAGGAGACGCTTCCTTTCACCTTTCGCTCCACCTCTCCTTGGGGGAAGAGGTCGACAGGGTCCCCTTTGTGAATCGCCGAGAGCTGGCGCTCGAAAACCGCGAGCTCCACCCATACGCGCGTCAGATCCGCTACGCGAAATGCGGTGTGGGTGGCATCGACCGATTGGCCTCGCGATATCTTGCGTTCGATCACCTTGCCGTCGATCGGGCTCGAGAGCCGCAAGATGCCCGGCGCGCCTTCGCCGGCACTTCCGCCGAGAGCACGCACGCGCTGCTCGGCCGCGAGAAGATCGGCACGCGCCGACACGGCATTCGCCGCGGCGAGCTCTGCCTCTCGGTTCGAGGAGACGTGCGCTTCGGCGAGCTCCTTTTCGCGCTTTTCGTTGGCAGTGGCTGCTCCGGCGTGCGCGCGCGCAGACAGAAGCGTGGCCTGCGCTTGGCCGAGCTCGGCGCTTTCGAGCTCCGCCAGCATGTCCCCCGCTCTCACCGAGTCGCCTTCGAGCTTGTTGATGCTCCGCACGCGGCCCGCAATCCGGGCCCCAACCGCCGCCATGCGCTCGGGATCGAAGGTAACCGTACCGGTGACGCTGACGAGGGGCGCGAGGGCGCTCTTTTCCGCCGCGGTGAAAGCCACCTGCGACCGCTTGGCGTACTCGGC
>DASWDH010000064.1:0-7343 GCA_036395495.1 Polyangiaceae bacterium | reverse complement strand
TGGGAAGTCTCCGCCGTCCGTTTGACCGAGAAGGTCGCCGTTGTACCAGGCGCCCGCGGTCTGATCGACGCGGCCCGGGATGCGCGTCGCTGCATCGGGATTGCCGGAGCTCTGCGTGAGCGTGACGCCGGAATATTTGCCTCCGCTGGCCCCCCAGCCGACACCGTCAACCAGAGAATCATCTGCGGGAAGCACAGCCGACCCAGCATCTCCGGCCGTCAGCGTGCTGTTTTCTGCGATAAGAGTCGACCCCTCGACGAGCAAGACGGCCGCGTTATTCGGGATGACGTCGGTGTCTCGAAGCTGGTCGTCTTTGACGACCGTCGTGGCGGCTGCGGGCGTATGGCCCACCACACCACCGTCTACGTCGGACGCTTTGATTATCAAGAGGCCGTTCGTTCCGATCATGCAGGCACTGCCACCGCATGCAGTCCCGAGATCCACGACCATTTTCACCGTCCCCGTAGCCGCATCGATGACGACGACCTGAAACCCGGCCAAACTCAGTCCCGGCGTTCCAATCAGCTCGATGTATTCATAGGGATAGTCGGTCCCAGAAGGATTGATCTTGAGCTCGTTCAAGAGCACGTACTGACCGGCGTCGAGCGGTTGTTGAACAGCAGCGGTCGATTCCTCTTGCGGCTGCTGACTTCCGCAGGCGACTGAAGCAAGTAATGCCGCGGTCGAGCCGAGTGCCGCCCAGCGGCGGAGGCTCCGCGGAACTGTTTTCACGACTCCCGTGCATGACAAAACGTGTTCTTTCATGTTGGCAAGCTCCCCGCCGGTGCCGGCTCGGAGGTGAGCCGGGTGACTGCCCCTTATAGCGGCAACCCCCAGCGATCAGAAACCTTTTTCTGCGCCTACTACAAGGTGGGATACCGGTGCTATAGTTCGTGCTCCTCCCATGGACGATCTCGAGCAGCTCGCGCACTGCCAGGCTCTCTATTGGGCGGAGCTAGTTTGGAGCACGTTCGTCTCCCAGGGCCGAGAGGCTCCGCCCGAGTGGCCGGGAAGCGTCGAGCAGGCGCGCCTTTTGGTTGCGGTGTCTGCCAACGGGCAGCTGGACAGGAGCCACTGTGAGCGGCTGGTCGACATCGTCCAGCATCGCGCTCGGTTTCTGTGGCAGGAGTTTCGCAGCTTTCATTGATCGGGGAACCGCGCGCCGCGCGCGCTGTCTACCCGCTCTGTGAAGGTCGGATACTTCGAAGCGCAGCACGACTTCTACGAGATCCTGGGTGTTCCCGAATCGGCACCAGCGCCGCAGATTCGTGCCGCCCACCGGCGGCTGGTCTTCCATTTTCACCCCGATCGCGCAGGCGGCGAACGAGCGGCGAACGAACGGCGCGTGATGCTCATCAATCTCGCGGCGACGGTGCTGCTCAATCCCGCCGCCCGGGCGCGCTACGACGAGCTCCGGCGCGCCGCAAGAACCGGCCGTCTACGGTCACCGTATCGGAGAACGCCTCCGCCGGCATCGAGCGGCGCGGGCCGGTGCAACGTTCGTTCGAGCGGCTACCGCACGCGCTCGCCGAGGGGTCAGCGTTGCTCCACGACATTGGGTGTTCGCGTGGGGCCGCTCGTCGCTGACGAGTTTACGCGCCGCCTCGTGTGGAGCGCGCTGCTCGTCACGCTGGTCATCGGCTGGGTGGCCGAGCGGACCCGGCCGCCCGATATCGCCTCGAGAGCGCAGTTCGCCGTGCACGCGCCGCCGGCGATCGTCTATGCGCCCGACTATCCGCGGTATCCCATTCGCTACGCTTCGTCGGACGAACCCCGGTAGCTCTTAGGGGACGAGGACGAGCTTGCCGACGTTTCTTCGCTCGTGCATGCGCCGATGCGCGGCGGCAACATCGGAAAACTTGAATACGCTGTCGATGGTCGGCTTGATTTTGCCCGCTCGATAGAGAACGAGAAGCGCGTCGAGATCACGACCCAGCATCGTCGATTCGCGCCAGAGATGGCCCGCGTTGACCCCGGCAACGGCGCGGTTGTCGTCCATCAGCGTCATGGGCGAAAACTTGGGCACCGATAGATAGTGACGAGCAACATGCAGGAGCTTTCGCTTTTCGCCCGCCGCCATGTTGGCGAATCCAAAAGCGACCAGCATGCCCGCCGGAGCCAGAAGATCGTAGCCTTTTTGCCAGTCCTTGCCTCCGAGCGGATCGAGCACCAAATCGACGCCGGCTCCGCCGGTGAGCCGCCGCACTTCGGCCGCGTAATCGATCTTGCGGTAGTCGATGCAATGGTCGCAGCCGTACTCGCGCAGGAAGGCGTGCTTCGCGGCGGACGCCGTTCCGAAAATCACTACGTCTTCGACCGTGCGAGCGAGCTGAATCGCGGCGAGTCCCACGCCACCCGCGGCCATGTGCACCAAGACTCGCGCACCCTGTCGAAGGTGCGCCACGCGAAAGAGCATGTGGTGCGCCGTGAGGTAGACCACCGGAATCGCCGCGCCTTCTTCGAATGACATGCCGTCGGGCATCACGCGGGTCTGCTCGGCCGGAACGCAGACGGTATCGGCGTGGGCACCGAAACGGGTGACGGCAACGACGCGCGCCCCTTCGCGGGGCTCACGGACGCCGGCGCCCAGCGCGTCGACCTCACCGGCGAGTTCGTAACCGACGACGCACGGGGGCTTCGGGGCGTCGGGGTAGAGTCCTTCGCGCGCCATGAGCTCGGCGAAGTTGAGGCCGCAAGCGCGAACTCGAATCCGAACCTCCCCCGCCCCCGGCAGAGGGTCGGGTTGCTCGCGGATTTCGAGCACCTCGGGGCCACCGTATTTCGTGATCCAAATCGCGCGCATGGGGAACGGGGTACGGGAACGATGCTCAGTGCCGACGATGACGTCGATGTTTCTTGCGAGGGGGAGGAGAGCTCTTGTGCGAACCCGAGCTTTTCGTCGATTCGGCCGAAGGTGCCGGGCGTTTTTCCGATGTTGGCTGGGGTGAAGCGGACGCCGTAGGCGCCGGCGACGCGCTGGCGGATGCCGGTGCAGTGGGTTCCGAAGTCGGCGTCGGTGACGGAGCTGCGGTGGGCTCGGGTGCGGTCCTTGCCGGCTCTGGCGGAGGTGGCACAGCGGCCGGCGCGCCAACCGGAGCGCCTTCGACTCGGCTCAGGCCGGACGGTTCGCCACCCGAACCTCCCAGCTCGGGTGGCACGAAGGCGCTCGGCACGAGCCCACTCGGTATATTGAGCACGCCGGTCGGCAGAACGCCGCCCCCATCCGCGTCCGCGAAGAAGGGCGGCAGATCGCTGACTTTGGTGCCGTGCGACAGCGCGAAATAGACGACGGCGCTCAGCAAGCCGAGCATCAAAATCAATCCGAGTCTCGATTTTCGCCGCGGGCGGCGCGAGCCGAACAACGCCGAATCGTGCGCCGCCGTCAGCGACGTCGGCACCTTGCTCGCGACGGCGACCGTATCGGCGTGGCCCACCGCGACGTTGTCGTCGAAGGAGAGGCGGACCGCCGCGTCGGTACCGCCGGCGAGCGCCTGGTACGCCTCCTTGACGGCCTTTTGCATGATGCGCGCGTCGGGCCACCGCTCGTTTTTTTCGAAGGCGAGCGCTTTGTCGACGACCTGTAGAACCGGTATGGGCGCGGTGGGTACGACCGAGCCGAGCGGCGGAGCCGGCTGCGTCATCGCCGCGAGCAGCTGCTCGTTCACCGTATCGGCCACGTGCACTACGCGACCAGTCAAAAGCTTGAACATCGTGGCGCCCACCGCCCAAAGGTCGGTGCGCGCGTCGACCTCGTCCCAGCGCGCGCGGGCCTGCTCCGGTGCCATGTAGGCCGGTGTTCCCATCGTCGATCCCGATCGGGTCGCAGTCGAGCTGGTCGAGAGCTCACGAAGGCGCGCGATGCCGAAGTCGAGCACTTTGACCCCTCCGCTGCGGGTCAAGAAGATGTTGTCGGGCTTGATGTCGCGGTGGATGATTTGTTTTTCGTGCGCGGCTGCCAGCACGTCGAGCACTTGATCCGCGATGAGAAGGATCTCTTCGGTGACCAGTGAGCGCGCCTTACGTTCGAAACGGTGAGCGAGCGTTTCTCCGTCGAGCAGCTCCATCACCAAAAAAACGCCGCCATCGTCGGCGATCTCGTCGTCGATGATGGCGACCGCGCCCGGATGCTCGACCTTGTTGGCCAAGTACCCTTCCCTCAAGAAGCGGGTCCTGATTTCGCCGTCGACGGACAGCTCCGGATGGAGCATCTTGAGGGCGACACGCATCCCATTGCGGGTGTGGGTGCCGGCGTACACCGCGGCCATGCCTCCCACACCGATCAGCTCGTCCAGCCGCCACTTCTCCTTGAGAGTGCTGCCGACGCGCGTTTTCGCCCGCTCCGTTACGGGATCGCCCGGGTCATCCATCCAGTAACCACGAGCCTACTACTGGCCCCATCAGCGCGCGAGCGATTCGGCCTTATCGACGAGGTCCTTGGGAAACGTTCCCTGCGCCAGACGGGCGCGGGTCTGCTTCCATACTTGCGCCCACTCGGCCACTTGCGCATCGGTGGAGTTCGACACCGTCATTTTGCCCTTGAGTCGGCCAAGCGCGGCCGCGTCTTCGTTGCGAATGCGGGTCGTCAGCGCCGTCGCCGCTACCTTGCCGGTTTCGAGCAGAACGGCGCGCAAATCGGCCGGGATCTGGTCGAGCTTGCTGCGGGAGAAAACGAGCGCGCCAATGCTGGCCGCCACCACCTGCGTGTTGATCGTATCGAGGCGGGAGGCCCATTGGAGCTGCTCGGCCGCGAGCGCCGGTGCGGTGACGACATCGATGGCTCCGGTGTTCAAGTTCGGCAGAACCTCGGGTACGCCGAGCGGGACGGGCGTGACACCTCCGATCACCTGTAGCATGGCCGGCATGATCGGGTCTTCCCGCCAAACGTACGGCTTTTTGCCCTTGAGATCGCCTGGAGCCGCCACGGCGAAACCCTTCGACATGCGGCGCGAAAGCCCGACGTCTCCCCAGCCCGAGAGCGAGAACCCGGCGGCATCGAGGGCCTTTTCGAAATCACCCCGCAGCGCCTCGCGCGCCTTGTCGAGCTTCTCCCATGTCGTGAAGAGGCCGGGCAGCTGCAACACCAGAATGGGCGGATGAATCTGGCCGAGGCCCACGGCGGTGATGGCCGCGCCATCGAGCTGGCCGCTCTTCATCTTGGTGACCATGGCCGCCTCGTCCCCCTGCTGGCCGTTCCAGAAGAAGTTCAGGTCGAGCGCGTACGGCTTGTCGTCGGACGTTTTCTGGCCTTCGGGCAGCTTGGTGCGCTCGCGAATGGCCCGCTGCCAGGTCTTGAAGACCTGTCCCCACGGGCTTTCAGCGGGCGCGAGCGTCCCAATCTTCACCGACTCGGTTCGCTTGGTCTGCCCCTTGCCCTCGGCTCGCCCCGACCCGCACAACAACGAGACGGTCAGCGCCAAACCCAAGCCGGCGATCACTCTACCTACCATTCGTATCCTCCTCATCGTAGCGGGATGTTACTCTCCCACTCCCCCTTACGGGCGGCAATTTTCCATATGATTTGGCGCGGCCTTCCACCCGTCTGTTTTACTCGACGCGGCCTTCGGCCCCTCTGTTTTATTGGACGCGGCCTTCGGCCCGTCTGTGGTAGCTGACCTCACCGATGTCAGACGGGCGCACTTCGCATATTGTTCAGTCCCTGCTCGTCAACGTGGCGATCGCGGTGGCCAAAGGCGTCGCCGCGGCCTTGACCGGCTCCGGCGCACTGCTTGCCGAAGCCATCCATTCGGCCGCCGACTGCTCGAACCAGGTCTTGCTCCTCATCGGTGTGCACCAGGCGCGAAAGCCCCCCTCCCGGGAGTACCCACTCGGCCGCGGGCGTGAGGCGTACTTCTGGTCGTTCCTCGTTGCCCTCATCCTGTTTTCGCTTGGCGGCATGTTCTCGATTTACGAGGGGGTTCACAAGTTACTCAGTCCGGAGCCGGTGAGCCGCTTCCTTCTAGGGCTCGCGATTCTGATCTTCTCGCTCGTGCTCGAGGGGGCGGCAACCGTGTCCAACATCCGAGAAGTGAACCGTCGCAAAAAGACACTCTCGTTTTTTCGCTACTTGCGAGCGACCAAGGATTCCGATCTCATCGTGGTGCTCGGCGAGAACTCGGCGGCGGTCGTTGGACTCACCTTCGCGATCGCCGCGCTCTGCGCCGCCGAGTGGACGGGCGACAGCCGTTGGGACGCGGCAGGAAGCGTCGCCATCGGTACCGTGCTCGTCGTCGTGGCGATTTTCCTCGCGATCGAGGTCAAGTCGCTTCTTCTTGGCGAGCGAGCTGACGAAGAGATCGAGCGCGCGGTACGCGACCTCATCCGCCCGGGCGGACCCATTGTCGAGATCTTGTCGCTTATCACCCTTCAGCAGGGTCCTGGCGAAGTCATTCTCGCCGCCAAAGTTCGCATCGCGCGTTCGCTACAAGGCGACGAGGTCGCCCGTACCATCAACGCTTTCGAACAGGCCGTTCACGACCGGTGCCCGGAAGTTCGCTGGTTGTTCGTGGAGCCGGATATCGAGGCGTGATCGTTTCGGCAAGGCACGTCCTCGCCGAAACATATTGCCAAGGACGTGTACGAGCGCCAATTATGCTTGCGAACTGACGGGGTCGCGATCGACCCAGCCGCCAGAATGTCGACGTCGCCGCTTCGGCGAACGACCTCTCTGATGCGCCGTTGTAAAAAATTCCTGCGGACGTTGGGCTGAATTCATTGGCATGAGCGCTGGTTGGCAAACATTCGTCCCAGTCGAACGCAAATAAAAATCCAATCTACATTCTTGTTCGGAATAACCAACAGTCGCTTGGCGCGCTCTACAGTTATCATCCGCCGGCACTGTTTATGATTCTTTGTTGTTATTCACTAATAGCAGTGAGTCTGCAATCGTGAATCGGCGACGTTTCCGCCCGAAAAAAGCCACGGAATCCGCGTGATTAGCTGTTGACGGTCGGTGCGCGTCTCACTACCGGTAAGACCACCTAACCAACTGGTGGCAAAGCCACCGGATCGTCAGGCCATCAGGCTACAGGGCCCCGATCGCCGGGCACATTGGAGCAGCAGACCATCACCAAGGAGGAGCAATGAGAGCACTACTACGTCACGGCCTCGTTCTGGCCGTCGGAGTCATCGGGGGAACTGGTTGTTCAGCAGCAGTAGGGGAAACCGCGACCGACGAAGCGGCGGACGATCTCACCTCGCCGGCATCGTTCAGCAACGGCGTCGGCACGCTGGAGGTGCATTCGACGACTGGCAGCATCGACAACACGAGCACGAACCCGTTCTTTAAGCAGCTCGGAATCAACGGCCGCACGTGCAACAGCTGCCACAAGCTGGACAACGCGCTC